>SRXB01000109.1 GCA_009724975.1 bacterium
TCGCTAAAACAGCCCTACAGCGTATTTTACCTTTAATTTCAAGGTATTTGACGATGGTCGCGTCGGGGCTTCGGTGGGCCGCAATAAAACCGTATCAAAATTTTGACGTCTTTGATAAACCCTTGTTCTGTTTTTCTCAATTTGTCCTTGACAGCGTGAGATTGTGAAAGTATCGTCAACTTCGTTTTGGGCGCGGAAGCGCCCCGCGAAATACCCCCACATCCATAAATTCCGCAGTGATACCGATAAGTTGGCTGAGGAGATGCTAAATGATAGAAAACTACGTCCCTATCCTCATCCTGTTTTTGCTTGCCGCCGGATTCGGGCTATTCGTAATCATAGTCTCGTCCCTTTTGGGGCCGAAACGCCCGACCGCGATCAAACAGGCCACCTACGAATGCGGCATGGATGTGCCGCCCAACGACGAATCCCCCTTCGACATCAAATACTACCTAATAGCGATGGCCTTTCTCGTCTTCGACGTTGAAGTGGTCTTCCTCTACCCCTGGGCGGTGAAGTTCAAGCAGCTGGGCATGTTCGGCTTCATTGAAATGCTCGTCTTCATCTTCATCCTCCTCGTCGGGTACGCGTACATCTGGAAGAAAGGAGTGCTGGAGTGGGAATAGAGCAAAAGTTCCCCCCCGTCGTGGCGACCAACCTCGAAAAGGTGGTCGGCCTTTGCCGCGCCAACTCGATTTGGCCGATGACCTTCGGCCTTGCGTGCTGCGCCCTTGAAATGATGGTGGCCTCCGGCCCCGACTACGACATCGCCCGCTTCGGCGCCGAGGCTTTCCGTCCCTCGCCCAGGCAGGCCGACCTTCTTATCGTGGCGGGAACCGTCACCACCAAGATGGCCCCCATGGTCGAGCGCATCTACCACCAGATCGCCGAGCCCAAGTGGGTCATCGCCTACGGGACCTGCGCCTGCTCCGGCGGCATCTTCAACACCTACGCCACGGTGCAGGGCGTCGACAAGTTCCTTCCGGTCGACGTTTACGTCCCCGGCTGCCCGCCGCGCCCCGAGGCTCTTTTGGCGGCGATAATGAAGCTGCAAAAGAAAATAAAGGAGGAGAAATTCTCCGCTCGCCCGGACCTGCCCTTAATCGGCGCGGGCCAGCAAGGCTAGGGGGGAATCATGGCTTCTATAGACAAGATAAAGGCCGCCCTCGACTCCGCCCTCTCCGGCGCGGTTCTCGGAACAGACTCCTTTCGCGGCATGGACGCCCTTCGCGTCGACGCCTCGGCGATAGTTAAAATCTGCTCCTTTTTGCGCGACAACCCCGAATTTTCCTTCGAGATGCTGACCGACCTCACGGCGGTCGACTACCTTGGCCGCGAAAAGCGTTTCGAGGTCGTCTATCACCTTTACTCCTTCAAATACAATACGCGCCTGCGCCTGCGCGCGGATCTCGGCGAAGGCGAGCCGATACAGACCGTTGAAGGCGTGTGGAAGGCCGCGAACTGGCTCGAAAGAGAGGTTTTCGACCTCATGGGTATCACCTTCGCGGGCCACAGCGACCTTCGCAGGATAATGATGTGGGAGGGCTACGAAGGCCACCCGCTGCGCAAGGACTTCCCGCTTTTGGGAATCCCGCAAAAAGCGGTTTACCGCTAACCGCTTAAGGGGAGTTCAATATGTCCGAGACAAAGAACATGATTTTGAACCTCGGCCCCTCCCATCCGGCCACCCACGGCGTCCTTCGCGTGGTGCTTGAACTGGACGGCGAGACGGTGCGCGATGTCACCTGCCACCTTGGGCATCTGCACAGGGGCATGGAGAAGCTGGCCGAGCACAAGACCTACCACCAGGCGCTGCCGCTTACCGACCGCATGGACTACACCGGCGCCCTCCTGAACAACCTCGGCTACGCGCTGGCGGTTGAAAGGCTGCTGGACGTGGAGGGCGACATACCGCCCCGCGCCCAGGTCGCCCGCGTCCTCCTTTGCGAGCTTCAGCGCATCGCCGGACACCTTCTGTGGCTGGCGGCCCACGCCCTCGACATCGGCGCGATGACGGTCCTCTTCTACACCTTCCGCGACCGCGAGCGCATCCACGACATGCTCGAAGATGTGACCGGAGCGCGCCTCACTCCCAGCTTCATCCGTCCCGGCGGGCTCGCCGCAGACCTGCCCGACTCCTTCTTCGCCAAGGCCAGGAGCTTCGTCAAGGACTTCCCCGCCATCGTGGACGAATACGAGCGCCTCCTCACCGACAACCGCATCTGGCGCAAGCGCACCACCGGCATCGGCATCATCTCCAAGGAAACCTGCGTGCAGTACGCCCTCACCGGCCCCGTCCTTCGCGCCATAGGCGTAAAGTGGGACCTGCGCAAGGCGCTTCCTTACAGCGGCTACGAAAACTACGACTTCGAAATCCCCACCGGCACCATCGGCGACGTCTTCGAGCGTTACAAGGTCCGCGTGGAGGAGATGCGCCAGTCCAACCGCATAGTGGCGCAGGCCCTCGACCGCATGGTGGGCGGCCCCGTCATGATTGACGACTTCCGCTACGCCCCGCCGGCCAAGGAAGAGGTTTACAACTCGATAGAAGGGCTCATCCGCCACTTCAAGATTATGAGCGCCGGTTACAAGGCTCCCCCGGGCGACGTTTACATGTCGGTGGAGGCCACCAAAGGCGAACTGGGCTACTACCTCGTTTCCGACGGCTCGGAAAAGCCCTACCGCTGGCGCGTACGCCCCCCCTGCCTCATAAACCTTCAGGCCCTTAAGGAGATGTGCTTGGGAGGACTGGTGGCGGACGTAATCGCCGTCATCGGCTCCATCGACATCGTCCTTGGCGAAATAGACAGATAGAGAAGGAGTTACATTCATGAGCGGACTTCTCTTTTCAAGCTGGGCCGGAGCGAAGGTGGACTCCCGCAAGTCCCCCGCCGCCGAAGGCGACATAACCCTGCCCAAGGCGATGAGCGACGGCACCTCCTTCAAGGGGCTGATGGGCTGGGACGGCATGGCGATCTGGGGCGGCGCCGACCCCCTGGACCTCGCCCGCGCCTTCGCCGAGGGGCTCTCCAAGAACTCCTGCGGACAATGCATACCCTGCCGCATCGGCTCCCGCGTCATCGAAACCTCCCTCTCCAAGATATGTTTCGGCTCCGGCACCGAGGAAGACCTTGCCACCGTGGCCAAGCTCGCCGGCGACCTGAAAAACCAGGCGATGTGCGACCTCGGGCAGTCTTGCGGGCGCGCCTTCGTCGATTTCGTGGAAAATTTCAGCGGCGAGGCCAAGGCGAGAATAGCCCTGAAGACCCCGACCCCCAGGGGCGAATACCTCACCGCCACCACCGCCCCCTGCAAATCGGCCTGCCCCGCGCACCTTGAGATTCCCGAATACGTGGAACTCATCAAAAAGGGCAAGTTCGAGGAGAGCCTGCACCTCATACGCCGCGACAACTGCCTGCCCGGCACCGTGGGCCGCGTCTGCGTGCGCCCCTGCGAATTCAACTGCCGCAGGCAAAACGTCGACGGCCCGGTGCAGATAAAGTTCCTCAAGCGCTTCGTGGCTGACTACGAGCTTGAGAGAAACCACAAGCCGCTGGTCACCGCCCCCGAGAAAAAGGGCGCTAAAGTGGCCGTAATCGGCGCTGGCCCCGCAGGCGTCTCGTGCGCCTACTTCCTCGCCCAGCTCGGCTTTAAGCCCGTCGTCTTCGAGGCGCTGGGAGAGCCCGGCGGCATGGCCGCAGTCGGCATACCCGACTACCGCCTACCCCGCGAACTTTTGCGCAACGAGGCGGAGTTCATCAAGGAACTGGGGGCTGAAATCCGCTACAACACCGACATCGGCAAGGACATCTCCTTTTCCGACCTCACCGGCGGCGAATACCGCGCCGTCTTCATCGCCATAGGCGCCCGCCTCGGCACCTCCATGGGAGTACCCGGCGAGGGCGACGACGTAACCGGCTTTTACAAGGGCGCCGACTACCTGCGCGACGTTGCACTCGGCAAAAAGGTCTACGTGGGCGACACCGCGATAATCGTCGGCGGCGGTAACGTCGCCATCGACTGCGCGCGAACGGCCCTTCGCACCGGCTTCAAAAAGGTCAAGATAGTCTACCGCCGCTCCGAGGCCGAGATGCCCGCCGACAAGGTGGAGATAACCGACGCCAAGGCCGAGAACATAGAGATGTGCGTCCTCACCAACCCCAAGCGCATAGTCGTCGAAGGAGGCAGGGTGGTTGGGGTCGAGGTCATAGACATGGAGCTTGGCCCGCCCGACGCCTCCGGCAGGAGGGCTCCGGTGGAAAAGGTCGGCTCCGAGCACATAATACCCGCCGACGGTTGCATAATGGCTATCGGCCAGGCGATAGACCTCGGCCTTCTGAAAGACGCAACCGACATACAGACCACCAAGTGGAAGACCGTCGCGGTGCAGGGGCTCAACAAGCTCGCCGCCATACGCGGCAACGTCGGCATCTTCTCCGGCGGCGACTGCGAAACCGGCCCCCTTACCCTAATCGCGGGACTCGCGGCGGGCAAGGAAGCCGCTTTCCAGATAGCCCGCTTCATAGGCGAGGGCTCCACCGAGCCGATGAAGGAGTGGGTGATAAACAAATACATAGAGTCGCTAAAACCCTACGACAAAAAGGAAAACGTGGGGCAGGTGGCGGGTACCGAGCCCGCCAAAATCCACCACATGCCGGTGGAGAAGCGCATTCGCACAATGGAAGAGGTTGAGACAGGTTTTACCCATGAGGAAGCCATAGCCGAGGCAAGAAGATGCCTGCGCTGCTACCGACTGGTAGTCGCGGCGGTGGGCTGAGCGGCTTAGGGAGGCTTTTAGGGAAGGAACCATGATAAAACTTACGATAGACCAAAAAACGTTAACCGTCGAAAAGGGCAAGACGATCCTTGAAGCGGCGAATGGCGCGGGAATAAAGATCCCAACCCTTTGCTGGCTTGGCAAGCTCTCGCCCGTCGGCTCGTGCAGAATGTGCGTGGTCGAGGTCGAGGGGATAGCCAAGCCCATAAGCGCCTGCGACACCGTGGCCGCCGACGGGATGGTTGTCACAACCCGGTCGCCGGCCCTCCACGAACTTCGGCGCGACGCCCTGAAGCTCATGCTGGTCAACCACCCGCTCGACTGCCCCGTCTGCGACAAGGGGGGCGAGTGCGACCTGCAGGACCTCGTCTGGGAGTTCGGCATAACCGACCAGCCCTTCGCCGCCCCCAAGGCCGCGAGGAAAACCCCGGAGCGCTACGTCTCCCCCTTCATAAAGCAGTGGCAGGACCGCTGCGTCCTCTGCGGCAGGTGCGTGCGCGCCTGCAAGGAAGTGAAGGGGATCGGCTGCATAGAGATAAAGGACAACGGCTTCGACTCCTACATCGGCCCCGTTGACGGCGTTGACTGCGTAAGCTGCGGCGAATGCCTCTCCGTATGCCCCGTAGGCGCGCTGACCGACGGCGTCAAGGAAGACAAGGCCAGAATCTGGCAGGCCCAGCGCACCAAGACCACCTGCGGCTACTGCGGCGTCGGGTGTCAGTTCGAGTTCAACGTGCGCGACAACCGCATAATGCGCGTCACCACCAACGACAAAGGTTCAAAGCCCAACTACGGCAGCCTCTGCGTAAAAGGGCGCTTCGGCTGGGAGTTCGTGGGTCACCCCGAGCGGCTGAAAGAGCCGATGGTCAAAAAGGACGGCGTCCTCACCCCAGTAAGCTGGGACGAGGCGCTTGGCTTTGTGGCCGACAAGCTAAAGGCGGTTAAAGAGAGCGAGGGGGCCGACGCCATAGCCGGCTTCACCAGCGCCCGCTGCACCAACGAAGACAACTACCTCTTCCAGAAGTTCATGCGCGCGGCGGTCGGGACGAACAACGTCGACCACTGCGCGCGGCTCTGACACAGCTCCACGGTGGCCGGTCTGGCCACAAGCTTCGGAAGCGGCGCGATGACCAACTCGATAGACGACTTGGGCGACAACTGCGAGTGCTTCCTCGTAATCGGCTCCAACACCACGGAAAACCACCCCGTCATCGGCGACAGGGTTAAAAAGGCCGTCACCCAGCGCGGCGCCAAGCTCATAGTGATAGACCCAAGGCGCATCCCGCTCGTTGACATGGCCAACGTCTACCTCCAGGTCCCGCCCGGCTACAACATCCCCGTGGTCGCGGCGATGGCGAACGTCATACTGGCCGAAGGGCTGGAAGAAAAGGCCTACGTGGAGGAGCGCTGCGAGGGCTTTGACGAGTTCAAGGCCTCCATCGCCGAATTCACCCCCGAAAAAGTATCGGCGATGACCGCGATACCCGCCGAAGACATCAAAAAGGCGGCGCGCCTCTTCGCAACGGCCAAGCCCTCCGCCATACTCTACGCGATGGGCGTAACCCAGTTCACCCAGGGCACCGCCTCGGTGAGAAACCTCGCCAACCTCGCGATGCTCACCGGCAACGTCGGCGTCTCCGGCGGCGGCGTCAACCCCCTTCGCGGCCAGAACAACGTCCAGGGCGCCTGCGACATGGGTGGCCTGCCCAACGTCTTCACCGGCTACCAGAACGTCGAGGACGAAGCGGCCCGCGCCAAATTCGAGAAAGCCTGGGGGGTCACCCTCCCCGCCAAGCAGGGCATGAAACTAACCGAAGTGGGCCAGGAGCTCGGCAAAAAGATAAAAGCCCTTTACATCATGGGCGAAAACCCGATGCTCACCGACCCCGACCTGAACCACCTTGAACACGGCCTCGAAAAACTCGACCTCCTCGTCGTGCAGGACATCTTCATGACCGAAACCGCCTGCCGCGCCGACGTGGTCCTCCCCACCGCCGCCTTCGCCGAGAAGGAAGGCACCTTCTCCAACACCGAGCGCCGTGTGCAGAGAGTCCGCAAGGTGGTTCAGCCGCCAGGAAGCGCCCGCCCCGACTCGGAGATCATCACTGGTCTCTCGGCCCGCATGGGCTACGAGCTAGGCTCGCCCGAACCCCGCGCGGTCTTCGCCGAGATACGCTCCCTCACCCCCAGCTACGCGGGCATAAGCTACGAGCGCATCGAAAACGACGGAATCCAGTGGCCCTGCCCCGACGAAAGCCACAAGGGAACGGAAATCCTGCACGTGGGCAAGTTCACCAGGGGCAAGGGAGCCTTCAGC
>SRXB01000424.1 GCA_009724975.1 bacterium
CGAACTTAAGAACAAATACCCCAACCAGGGCGGCAAGGGCGCGCCGGAAGCGGAGATACCCTCCACCGGCCAGCTGGCGCCAAAATCCTGGATGCTTGGGACGGAGCGCCCCGAATCGGTCGGTCTCGCCGACGTGGTCGCGCAGGTGGAGGACCAGCTCAAAATCCTCAGCGCGGTGCCGACGATGCTCCCCGTGAAGGGGACCAGAAGCGACGTCTACATCTCCGGCGATTACGGCTGGCGCACCGACCCCGTCAACGGCAAAACAAGGCAATTCCACGAGGGGCTGGACATCTGCGGCCCGTGGAAAACACCCATAGTTGCCACCGGCGACGGCGTGGTTGCGGGCGCGGGCTGGGACAAGGATTACGGCAAGTGCATCAGGATACGCCACGCCAACGGCCTTGAAACCTTTTACGCGCACCTTAGCGAAATCGACGTGAAAATCGGCCAGCGGGTCAAGCGCGGCGAGACGATAGGGCTGATGGGCAACAGCGGTCGCTCCACCGGAACCCACGTACACTATTGCGTCTACAAGAATGGCCGCATCCAGAACCCCAACGACTACATCTGGAACGGCATCGACTCCCCCCTTGCCCAAAGGTAGCCTCACATGTTCCCCAAAAACAAAAAAGACCAGCACAAGGCCTCTCCCGCCGGAATCGAGACTATTCTCGGCGTCGGCACAAGCGCGGAAGGGACAATCGCCACCAAGGGCGATTTTTTCGTTGGCGGCTCCTTCAAGGGCAAGATCGAAAGCGGCGGAAACGTCGTGATTAACAAGGGAACGAAGGTCGAGGCCGACATCACGGCGGTCAACGTCATCGTCCACGGCGAGGTAACGGGCGACGTAACCGCCAGCGAAACCATCGAGGTGGGAAACGCCGGCTCCATTCGCGGCGACGTGAAGGGCGCGGCGGTGCGCGTGGCCGAAGGGGGAGTCCTCATGGGCACCTGCACCATAAGCGCTCCGGCCGCCAAGGGCGAAAAGCAAAAAACCCAGGAGCAAAAGGAAGGCTAGCCCTACTTAATTTAATGAAAACAAAAAAGGCCGTCATTTGACGGCCTTTTTATTTTGCTTAAACGACGGAGGGCTACTTCCCCTCCTTCAGGTATTGGTCTATCGCGTCGGCGGCCTTGCGGCCCGCGCCCATCGCCAGAATGACGGTGGCGGCTCCGGTTACGGCGTCGCCTCCGGCCCAGACCCCTTCCATGGTGGTCTTTCCCGTAGCCTCGTCCGCGATTATCGTCCCCCATTTGGAGGTTTGTATCTGCGGGGTGGTGGACGGGATGAGCGGGTTTGGCGAATTGCCGATGGAGACGACCACGGTGTCGGCTTCTATGGTGAATTCCGACCCCGCCACCACCTCCGGCTTCCTTCTCCCCGAAGCGTCCGGCTCGCCAAGGCGCCTCTTCACGCATTTTAGCCCTTTTACGCGCCCCTCCTCGTCGCCCAATATCTCGACCGGGTTGTGTAGGAGGGGAAAAATAACCCCCTCGTCGTCGGCGTGGTGGACCTCCTCGGCGCGGGCCGGCATCTCTTCCTTGCCGCGACGGTAGATTATCATCGAGGCGTCGGCGCCGAGCCTGAGGGCCGTTCTCGCCGCGTCCATG
>SRXB01000425.1 GCA_009724975.1 bacterium
CTGTTTTCGGGGTTTCTGGTGGTTATCTTCCGTATCTTGCCGTCAAAGCCGTAGCCTATCGATATTTTCAGCCCCTCGAAAACGTATTCGTACCCCTTGACGCAGGGCTCCCTTACTGCCTTTTCGCCGCTCACCTCCTTCATATCTGTTTTCTGGAGCAGCTTCGCCCCGAAGACGTCGATCTCGGCCTCGGCGTCGGCGACGTAAAGCGCGGGGGCGGCGCAGGAGAGGAGCGCCAGAGCCGCAACGGCAAGGGGCAAGAGCAATTTTTTCATTTCAAGGAATCCTTGTCTCGCGCATTAATGTAAAACGGGCCGACTTTTGAGGCGGCCCGTTCATTTTAGCAGGGAATTTCCGGTTGCCTATGGAGCGTGTTATTTTTCCACTTGGTAGCCTGCTTCCTTCCAGCCGGTTATTCCGGCGGGGTAGCGGTAAACGTTCTTGTAGCCGTTCTCTATGAGGACTTTCGCCCCGATGTGGCTGCGGCGGCAGGCCACGAAGCCGCAGTAGACGACGACGGGCGTATCCTTTTGCGCTCCAGCGGCTTTGAGTATCCCCTCTTTTTCGGCGGCGGTCAGTTCTTTTTCCGTTTTGGGCATGGGGCCGCTGACCGCGCCGGGGAGGTGTCCGCCTGCGAAGGCGTCGGCGGGCATGGTGTCGATTATGACCATCGATTTCTTTTCCGCGACCCACTTGCCCAGCTCTTCCGTGGCCGTGACCTGGTAGCCGCCCTCCCTGACGTCTGCGGCGAACTTTATCGCGGCCTTTTCTATGGGCATTTCAAGACCGCCGGTGGAGGTCCCGACCGAGGGGCCTGTGGCGCAGGCGCTGAGGGAAATTGCGGCGACTGCGAAGATTGCAAGCGAGTAAAGTCTCTTCATGGGGTTCTCCTTTTTGATTTGCTGATTGCCCCGTGAGTCTCGCTTTCTTTAGTCTTTGCGGTCAAATCGAAAGCATAGATAGGCTCGCTTATGCCCATAGACAAACCCTATGCCTGTTTGCGCGGCGCATCCCTTTCCTTTTTCTTTTTCACCTTCGCTGTTATCATCAGTAAAAAGAAAAACACCTGTAAGGAGAGCATGTGATGCCTATCGTGAACATTGACTGGCTGGAAGGCCGAACCGTGGAGCAAAAGCGCAAACTGGCCGAGGAGATCACCGACTCTTTCGTGAAGAACACAGGTTGCCCGCCCGAGGCGGTGACCATAATATTCACCGATCACCCGGGCCACGAGATAGCCAAGGCGGGAAAGCTCCTGAAAGGCTAAAAAGCTTTCCTACATCTGCGGCGGGGTATGCAGGGCCAGACGGTTTCCTTCTGTGTCCAAAAAATGCCCGACGAAGCCGTAAGGCCCTATCGGGGTCTTTCCCAAAACGGCCTTTCCGCCCAAGTTTTTTATTTTTTTGAGTGAGGCGTCTATGTCCGGCGTCGAGAAGTATATCAGCACGCCGGTTTGAGCCGGAACGTAGCCCTCGGCGGCGGTCAGCGCCCCCGAGGCGCCGTAGGAGCCGTCTTCCATCGGGAAAAAGGCCATCTCAAGGGGGCCCAGCTCCGAAGGGGTTAGCGTCACCCCAAAAACCCCTTCGTAAAACCTCATCGCCCG
>SRXB01000426.1 GCA_009724975.1 bacterium
CTTTGAGCCGCGCGGCCCTTCGGCTATTTCTCCACGCAGGGCCTGAGGCGCGGCGGCGAAGGATATTTGCCCGTTTTGCAGGGGGCTTATCCCCATTTCGCCAGCCAGGGCTATCGCCGCCAGAGCGTTTTGGGCATTGTGGCGGCCCGCAAGGGCCACGTTCACCAAAACCCCGTCAACGGTGAAGCGAGACCCCTCCGCTCCCAGCTCCTCAAGGTTTTCGCCGCGCCAGTCGGCCCCCTTTTCCCAGCCGAAGGTTTTGACCTTCACGGGTTTTTCCAGCTCGCCTACGGCTTTTTCGATGGCGCGGTCGCCAAACGGAACGATAAGGACACCGCCTTCGCGCAGGCTGGCGGCTATCTTGACTTTTTCGCGGGCGACGCCCTCAAGGTCGCCAAGACCCTCGGTGTGGGCTATTCCCACGCCGGTGAGGAGAGCGACATCTGGTTTGCAGATGGCGGAAAGTTCCTCCATCTCGCCCTTCAGCGATATTCCAAGTTCCAGCACCGCGTATTCTTCGTCCCCTTCGGCCCCCAGAATAGTTTGGGGGAGGCCGATGAGGTTATTCAGGTTTCCTGCGGTTCCGAAAAACTTCTTGCCGCTTTTCGCGAAAAGGCTAAGGGCCAGTTCTTTGGTGGTTGTTTTCCCAAAGCTCCCTGAAATGGCGGCAACCTTGAATCCCGCCTTTCTTCTCGCCGCTTTCGCCAAAAGGCCGAGGGCTCTTTGGGTGTCGGGCGTCAAAATCGCCGGAACGCCGAGAGGCCCTGCCTCGCGAGAGAGCAAAACACCAGCCGCGCCGCCTTCCACGGCGGCCCCTAAAAATTCGTGGGCGTCGAAACGCTCTCCCTTGAGGGCGCAAAAGAGCTTTCCCTTAAGGCCTTTTCTCGTGTCGGTGGCCACGCCCACGAATACAACCTCTTTTCCCCCGTTCGCGGCGAGTCTTCCGCCGGTGGCGGCTATCGCTTCGGCGAGGGATATCTTCATTTGCCCCGCCCCACTATTGCGCGACGCGCTTCCTGGCGGTCGTCGAAATGGTCGGTGCGGTCCCTGAAAATCTGGTAGGTTTCGTGGCCCTTGCCCGCGATGACCACTATATCGCCTGCCGAGGCGAGTTTTATCGCGCTTTCAATGGCTTTTGAGCGGTCTTCCACGCGCACGAAGCAGTTGGCGGCGGTCGCTGTGAGATCTTCGGGGGTTTTTTTAGACCACTCCGGGGGCATTCCGGCCTCGATTTCGTCCAGAATCGCCGCAGGCTCTTCCGAGCGCGAGTTGTCCGCGGTGATGATGATCAAATCCGACCAGATTGCGGCTGCCTTGGCCATCAGCGGGCGTTTTTTGCGGTCGCGGTCTCCGCCGCACCCGAAGACGCAGATTAGTTTGCCCGCGGCGAGCGGCTTTACCGATTCGAGGACGCGCAGCAGGGCGTCGGGGGTGTGGGCGTAGTCCACGTAGACCCCTATGCCCAGCTCGTTTTCTATCTTTTCGAGTCTGCCGGGCGTTTGGGGGGCGTTTTCCAGCGATTTGACCGCCCGCTTGAAATCAAGACCCAGCGCCCAGGCCACGCCGAGGGTCGCGGCGCAGTTTTGGGCGTTGAAGGCACC
>SRXB01000427.1 GCA_009724975.1 bacterium
AGCTCCTGAACAGCCGCGATTTTAAGAAACTGGTTGGCGTAGTGGTCGCGGTCGTCGCCGGAACCGAGCCCCGTTATCGGCGCGTCCGCCAGCCCCCGTACATTGGGATTTACTATCGTCGCGGTGTGAAGGTAGGCGACTGTGGCGAGATCCAGAAGGGCCACGCCGAGGAAGGCGGCCATCAATGCATTTTTCGCTCCCCTGCCCTGCGCCTTTCGGAAAAATAGCGCAACCGCGGCGTAGAGGGTGGCCATTGCAAGGAAAATGAGGAAAAACCTCTTCGCGACGGCGGGATTTGCGTGCATTGGCGCAAAGGTGAAGGTAGTCCAGAAAATCGCGCAGGAAAGGAGCGCCGAAATTCCCAGCGCCCAGAGGAAAGTCCTGGAAAAGAGCCCGCCGCGCCGCGCCAGCGCCTCGGCCCCCAGCCCGGCCGCCAGTATCATGATTATGTAGCCGCCCGCACGAAAAGAGGCGTCGCTGTAGTGGTTAACCGAACGTAGCGGTGTAGGCAGGGCGAGAAGGCCGGAAAAGAGCGGGCTGAACGCCGAGAGGATGAAGACCGAGGCGAAGGCGGCGAAAAGCACGAATATGCGCTTTCGCCAAACCCTTTGGCCGTGGATGAGCCCCACCGCCAGAAGGGGGATGAGGGCCGCGCCCATGTAGACGTAGCCAAGGTGCATCGCCTCAACCGGCTGGGGCATATAGTTTTCGCCCTCCCAGCCGAAACCGACCCCCGGCGTAGACGCGGCGGCGAATTCCAGCGGGTTGCCGGGCTTTAGGTCGGTGTAGGCGTAAACGCGCTTGCCTATGGTGGCGCGAACTAGGTCCGACCCCTGCGAATAGGCGGTCAGCGCCGGGGCGACCATAACCAGCAGCGCCACTGAAAGAAAAATCCACCGGCTCGGCGGGACCGAGGCGAAGGCGTTTTTAATTTTTTCAACGGGGCTTTGCGCGCCGAAAAGAGTGGCCGCGAAAAAAAACGAGGGCATGAGAAGAAGATTCAAAAAGAGAAATATGTGATTCAAGGAGAGCGCCGCGCCCATCAGGGCGAGCGCGAAAAAATAAAAGCCCTTCTTGCCTGGATTATTAAGAAAATAAAACAAGGCCGCCATGAAATAGGCCGAGAAGAGGGTCTGCTCCATGGCGTAGTAATCGCTGAGGCTAAGTATCAGCCCTGGCGAGAAACTGGTTAAAAGCAAAAGGAATATTATAGCCTCGGGACGCCTGAAAATCTGCCTGAAGAGGAGAAGGAGTCCGAAAGAGAGGAGAAAGGGGATAAAAAAGCCGATATAAAAGATATAAAAGGCGATGTAAGAGGTTACGTGTATTCCCAAAACACCCAAAAGCCAGAAGACCGCGCTGGTGAGTACGTAGACCGGGTTGCCGCAGTTCACCCCCAGCATCGCGATATAGTAGGTGGGAAAGCCGTTTTGGGCGGTGGGGTTCCACCACTGGGGCTCGCCGAAATAATTGAGCGAGTGGAGGTTGTCGCGGAAAATGCCGAAGAAACGAAGGGTATCCCAGTAAAGGCCGTTTACCGACAAGAGGTGTCCGAAGACCAGAAAGCCCGCCGCCAGATTAAAGGCGAGCAGAAAGAG
>SRXB01000004.1 GCA_009724975.1 bacterium
TGGCGAAGAAAAAGGGCAGATCCGCGCCCACCTTGAAGGCGGAACGCGCCTTTGCCTCGGGGGAGAGGGCTTTGCCGCAAAGCTCCTCAAGCGCCATTATGACTGCGGCGGCGTCGCTGGAGCCTCCGCCCATTCCCGCCCCGACCGGAATATTTTTTTCGACCGATATTCTGACCCCCCCTGCGGTTTTTGTCTCTTCAAGGAAAAACCTCGCGGCGCGATGGCAGATGTTTTTGTCGCCGGAGCCAACGTGCGGGGAGCCGCTTGAAATTACGCTTATCTCGTGGGAGGCTGGCAAAAATTCAACCGTCAGGCAATCGTATAGCGATACCGGTGCCATCAGCATTTTCAGGTTGTGATAGCCGTCGGGCCGCTTGCCGACCACCTCAAGGCTGAAGTTGACCTTCGCCGGCGGGTAAATTTTGATTAAATCGCCCACAGTTTCTTCCTGATCGCTTTCGGATGGAGCCTGGCAAAAACGAAGCCGCCCGGATTAACCGGGCGGCCATTTTAAGGCAAGAGATATATCAGGATTTTATCGCTTCGGCAAGTTTGGCGCCGAAAGCCCTGCAATTTTCCAGGTCTTCTGGCGTAGGTACAAGCCGGATTCTCACGGGGGCCTCGGGGACCTTGAATTTTAGTCCCTTTAGCCTTTCGGTTAACATTACCGGCCCTTCGCCGCTCCAGCCGTAGGAGCCGAAAGCCCCCGCCGTTTTTCCTTTGACCTTGACGGTCAAAAGCGAGCTTAAAAAGTTCCATGCGTGGGGGAGGGCGTCGCCGTTGATGGTGCAGGACCCCACGGCTATGCCGGAGGCTTTTTCCACCTCGTCCAGCAACATGGAATCATCGGTTCCCGTCAGGTCGAAGATCTCGGTGTCGACTCCCTGGGAGCGAGCCCCTTCGGCGACAGCGTCCGCCATCTTCGTGGTATTGCCGTAGGCGCTGACATAAAGCACGAGCAAAAGCCTCTTTCCTTCCGGTTCCTCGGGGGCGGCCCACGACTTATAGTGATCCAGGGCCTTTTTCACCCCGCTTCTTATGATTGGCCCGTGGCTTGGGCAGATGACCTTAACTTTCAGCCCCTCGACCCGCGCCACCGCCCTTCGGACGTGTTCCTTGAAAGGACGCATTATCGCCTGGAAGTAATACTTGAAGGCGTAATCGTAGTTGCCCACCTCGTCGTCGAAGAGCCTGTCGTCGCAGTAATGCGCGCCAAGGAAGTCGCAAGGGAAGAGGATTTCATCTTCCTTAAGGTAGGTGAACATCGTGTCGGGCCAGTGGAGGAAGGGCTCGATCATGAATTCAAGCGTCTTGCCGCCAAGGTCGATGATATCGCCGTCCGAAACGAGAATCGCCTCGGGCAGGGGCCTGTTTATGATATTTTCGACAAGCGACTTGCCCGGCTTCGTCATCACCAGCTTCGCATTGGGCGCTACGGTCAAAAGCTCGGGCAGGGCGCCGGAGTGGTCGGGCTCCATGTGGTTCATTACGATGTAGTCGATCTTGGCGGGGTCTACTACCCTTGAGAGGTTTTCGATGAAAAGGGAGGAAAACTTCCCCTTGTTAGTTTCGATGAGAGCCGTTTTTTCTTTGCCGACGACCAGATAGGAGTTATAGGTGGTTCCGTGCTCGGCGCGCATCACCACGTCGAAGACGCGAAGCTGCGGGTCGAGGGTTCCGACCCACTTGACCCCCGAAGATATTTCAATTGCGCGCATCAATTACATCTCTTCGAACATTGCCTTTTCTGCGCCGCAATCCGGGCAGGTCCAGCTGTCGGGAAGGTCCTCGAAAGCGGTCCCGGCGGGAATATTCTGGGAAGGATCGCCTTTGGCGGGGTCGTAGACGTAGCCGCAGATCGCACACTGGTATTTCTTCATCGCTTTTCTCCTCTAAAGAGTAAAATGGCTTCGCAAAAAAAAGAGTTGCGGAATAAAATACTACCATACTTTTTACCCCCGCGTGGCTTTCGTCTGGAGGTTTTTTTGAAATTCCCCCTCGTATTTCTTTGCGCCTTGTTTGCGCTTTCTTCCCCCTGCCTGGCCGGCGAAACCTATAAATGGATCGATCAGGACGGAAATACCCATTTCACGGACAATTTATTCAACATACCGGGAGAAGGGCTCTCGTCGGTAAAGGTTTACCGCGAACTCGAAAACGAGAGGGAGTCTTACATACCCCTTCGCAAAACCTCGGGCGGGTATCTTGTCGAGGCGCTGGTCGATGATTCCTGGAAGGTCAACCTTTTGCTCGACACCGGAGCCTCCGCCACCGTCATATCGCCCGCCGCCCTTAAAAACATGGGCTACGAGGTGAAGAACGATCCCCCGGTGGAGATGCACACCGCCGGCGGGACCGTAAGGGCTGGGTGGGCCGACCTTAAAAAGGTGAGCGTGGGAGGGGCGAAGAAAGAGAAAATGCGCATAGTGGCGCATGACGCCGTTTCCGGCGTCGATGGCCTTTTGGGAATGGATTTTCTGGGGGCTTTCCGGGTAGAGATAATCTCCTCGGGGCCGAGCCTCAAACTTTCGACCCCGTGATTGCGATGGCCCCAGACTCCCTCCTTGACTCCCTGAACCCGCCCCAGCTTGAAGCCGTGACCCATGGCGAGGGGCCGCTTCTCGTGCTCGCCGGAGCCGGTAGCGGCAAGACCCGCGTTTTGGCCCACCGCATCGCCTTTCTGGTCGAGCGCACCGGCGTTTCGCCCCACTCGATTCTGGCCCTTACCTTCACCAACAAAGCCGCCAACCAGATGAAGGAGAGAGTGTCGGCCCTCCTTGGCGGCTCGCTTCACGGGGCGTGGCTCGGCACCTTCCACTCCATAGCCCTTCGGATACTTCGGGCAAACGGCGAAATGACGCGCTGGGGAAGCGATTTTGCCGTTTACGACGGCGATGACCAGCGCAGGCTCGCGAAAGGGGTCTGCGAATCGCTTTCCATAGACACCAAAAAGTACAAACCTGCCTCGCTCCTTGCCGCCGTCTCGCGCGCGAAGGACGACGGGCGCGATTTCGCCTCCTTCGACGACCCTTCCGGCGGTGGCTCCCCCCACGCGAAGGTCTTTTACTCTTTTTACAAGCTCTACACCCAGCGGCTTGTGAACGCGCGGGCCATGGATTTCGGCGATCTTTTGCTGGAAACCCTTCGCCTCTTCGAGGAGAGCCCCGAAATCGCGCAAAAATACTCCTCGCGCTTTCGCCACCTCCTAATCGACGAATACCAGGACACCAACCGCGTCCAGCATCTTCTGGCCAAAGTCCTCAGCGGCCATTGGGGCAATATAATGGCGGTCGGCGACGACGACCAGTCCATCTACGGCTGGCGCGGGGCTGACCTGCGCAACATACTCGATTTCGAACGCGATTACCCCCAGACCAAGATAATAAAACTCGAACAGAATTACCGCTCGACCCCCGAAATATTAAGGGCCGCCTCCTCCGTCATAGCGCAGAACAGGGGAAGGCACGAAAAGACCCTGTGGACCGCAAGGCGAGAAGGCGCGCCCCTTGTCTGCCATACCGCCAACACCGAGGAGGAGGAGGCCGCCTTCATCGTCGAAACCGCCCTTGCCCTCGCGAGAAAAGGCGCGGGGCTTGGCGAGATGGCGGTCCTTTACCGCACCCACGCCCTCTCAAGGCCCATAGAAGACGCGCTTATGGCAAGGGGGGTGCGCTACGCCGTCTATGGCGGCCTTCGCTTTTACGAGCGAAAGGAGATAAAGGACGCGCTCTCTTATCTTCGCCTTGTGCTTGCCCCCTACGACCCCGTCGCCCTCCGAAGGGTAATCAACGAGCCTCCAAGGGGGATAGGCGACAAGACCGTGGAGCAGATTTTCGATTTCTCGGCGCAAAGGGATCTCGACCTTTGGAGCAGTGCGCGCCGGATGGTCGAGGAGGGGGCCTTGCCGCCGCGCGCGGCCAGGGCCGTGGCCGCCTTCATCTCCCTCGTGGAGGGGTGGCGCGGCTTCTTTGCGGCTGGCGAAGGGCTTGGCTTAATTTTAAAGCGCATATTCGAGGAGAGCGGTCTTCTAGGGGCGATAGAGAGGGCCAAAGAGGACGAGCGCGAGGCCGAGCGGCTTCAAAACCTTGAGGAATTGGTCAACGCCGCCGAGGCGCACGAGTCCGAGGGTGGCAACATAGTCACCTTTCTCGACCGCGCCGCCCTCGTCAGCGACATGGACGCCTCGGGGGAGGAGCGAAGCGCCTTGTCCCTGATGACGATACACTCCGCAAAGGGCCTTGAGTTCTCAACGGTCTTCGTAGCGGGCCTTGAGGAAGAGGTTTTCCCACATTCGCTCAGCAGCGGCTCAAAAGAAGAGGTGGAGGAGGAGCGCCGCCTCTGCTACGTGGCAATGACGAGGGCGCGGGAGAGGCTTTACCTAACGCGGGCCAGGGTTCGCCGCGTTTTCGGGGCCGAAGGGCTCTTTCGCCCCCCCAGCAGGTTTCTCTTCGAGCTGCCGGAGGGGATGCGCCCCGCCGATCTTGCCTTCGCGGCGCGCCCTGCCTCGGTCGGCGCGGATTTTGCCTCGCAAAAGAGCGGTTTCGCAAGGCCGCTACCCGAAAAAAGGGAAGGCGGGAAAGTCGGGGAGGTCATAGAACCCCAATCGGGCGGGCGGTATATTTCCGTTGACCCGGAGGCCTCGGATTATAAGAAGGGAATGCGGATACGCCACCCGAAATATGGCGCGGGAATGGTCACCGCCGTTGACGGGCGCGGCCCGGCGGCGCGCGTTTCGGTTGATTTTTCAAGCGGGGAGAAGAAGAAATTCGTGGCGGGCCTCTCCGGTCTCGAAATACTTGTTGATGATTAACTTTTTTCCGCCGGCCCGACTATAACAGAGCAAAAATTGCCGCCGCCGAAATATTTGGAGGCGGCCCTCTCCACATCTTCGGCACTGACCGCGAGAATGTTTTTCGCGTAATCGAGGTAGCTTCGAAAATCGAGGCCGTAAAGCTCGTCAAGGGCCATCTGCGCGGCCCGAAAATCATTCTCCTGAAGCCCCAGCTCAAAGGTTCCCGCCAGCTTTTGGCCGGCCTGCTCAACCTCTTTTGACGAAAACCTGCCCTTCGCCAGCTCCTCCATTTCCGATATCAGGCCCTCAAGGGCGACCTTTGCGTTGGCTGGGCTGGTGGCTATGTAACCGGCGAGATAGCCGGGCTGAACGCCCTCGATGCAGGTTGATGTAACCGAGTAGGCCAGCCCCTTTTTGTCGCGCAGAGACTTGAAGAGCCGACCGCCTTGCCCCGAAAGCATCGCATTTATGACCCTAAGCGCGAAGCGGTCCTTGCCGGTTATCGAGGAGCCGAGTACGCCCGCCACAACGTGCGCCTGCTCGTGGGGGGAATCAAGCCTCAACATTCTCGGCGCACTTACTTTAGCTGGTGGCGCGGGGAGGGGCTTCGCCGCCGGATTTTTTCTGCAAACGCCGGGGGAAAGCGCCTCGGAAATGCGCTGAGCCGCCCTTTGCGGGTCTATGTCGCCCACGAGTGAGATGACAAGCCCCTTTGGGTTTAACGAAGACGCGTGAAGCGAGGAGAGGTAGCCCCGCGAGAGGGAATTGACCGACTCGGCGGAGCCCAGGATGTCGTTGCCGTAAGGGTGGTCGCCGAAAAGCAGTTTTTCAAAAGCGCGAAAGGCTTTGGATGCGGGGTTGTCTTCCCTTCTGCCTATGGAGGCGAGCTGGTCCTCCCTGGATTTTTCCACTTCATCCCCGCTGAAGGAGGGGTTTTGCAGGATGTCGCAAAAAAGGTCCAGCGCCGCGTCCGAGTGTTTGGAGAGAAATTCGCTCTTCAGGCCAAAGGAATTTCGCCCCGAAAAACCCTCCACGTGGCCGCCGATGCGGTCGCCCTCTCTCGCTATGTCGAAGACCGAGCGTTTTTTTGTTCCCTTTGGCAGCGCGTCGGCCAGAAGGTAATAGGCCCCCTCCCTCCCGGGCTCCTCAAGAATGGTCCCTCCCGCCACAGCCGCCCTCGCCGCCGCTATGGGCGCCGTCCCGCAGCGCTTGAAAAGGAGGGTGGCTCCGCAGGGGAGAAGAATCTTCTCGCCGAAGGCCTTTTGGACCTTCTTCTTGTGGCTGGAAAAAGCTTCGCGCAAAATGGCCCCGGCCTTTTCGACCTGGGCTGTGGCTGTTTTTCTGGCTGGCCGAATCGCCGAATAGATAGCTTCGTCGGGTTTTAATATCTCGCTTGCCGCAAAAGAGATTGCGCGGGCGTCCAGCGATTCGATTTTCGACAGATATTCGCTTTCGGCCTCGGCCCCGCCGTGGACAACATGAAAATAGCCTATTTTCTGCGCAAGGCCTTGCACGGTTTCCTTTTGAAAGAGGAAATCCGCCTCTATTCCCTCTTTCGCCCGCCGAATTTCCTCGGGGGAAGGAGGGTTTTTGGCCGCCTCGGCCAGTTCGGCGCAAATCGCCCCGAAAGCGGCCTCGAACTTGTTGGTCGCAGTAACGCCGCCGACGTAGAGAAGCCCCGGCCCGCGAGGGGTGTAGGTTCCCGCGCCGACGGAGACCACCAGGTTTTTTTCTAGCTTTACCTTTTCCTGCAGTCGGGAAGCTTCACCCTGTCCAAGAATAGCGGTGAAAAGATCTATGGCGGGTATTTTGCCGTGCCCGGCGCCCGGTATGGGAAAGGCCAAGTCGAAATAAATCTCGCCGACCGGTTTTTGCTCGACGAAGCCGCGAAAGCCCTGACGCGGCGCTTTTGCCGGAATTTTGGGTTTTCTTGGCGGCGGAGCCGGAGGTTTGGAGCCGAAGATTTGTCCGGCCAGGGAGAAAAATTTCTCCTCCGAGATGTCTCCCACCGCCACAAGGGTCATGTTGGAGGGTCGATACCACTTCTTTACGAAGTTTTTGCAATCTTTCGAGGCAAATCCCATCACCGACTCCTCGTTCCCGATAACGGGGAGGCCGTAGGGGTGCGTGCCGTAGGCGGATTTGAACAAATTTCTTGAGAGGCAGTGCTGGGGGAGGTCGCGGGCCCGCCGAATCTCTTCGAGGACGACCTTCTTTTCCATGAATAGTTCGTTTTCGTCGAAGACGGAGTTGAAAAGCGCATCGGCCAGCACCTCAAGTCCGGCTTTTGCGTAGCGGCTGGCGACAAGGGCGGTGTAAACGGTGTGGTCAAAGCTTGTGTAGGCGTTTATCTCTCCGCCGAGATTTTCTATCTGGGCGGCTATCTCGCCCGGGCCGCGAGTTTTGGTGCCCTTGAATAGCATGTGCTCGACCACGTGCGCAAGACCCGCCTCGTTTGCGGTTTCGCAGGTTGAGCCGGAGCGCACCCAAAGGTCCAGCGCTATGGCAGGGGCCGAGGAGGAGCGAAGGAAGATTATCTCAAGGCCGTTGGAGAGTTTTTTTACGGTGGGGCGCTCGTTGCTCATTGCGGTCCTTCGGAGGCGGGTAGTATCTCGCCGCGCTGAACCATCATTATGGAGGGAATGGCCGGTATCTCGCCGGATGGAGCGGTGGAAAGCGGGCCCGTGACGGCTTCTTGCTCCCTTAAGGAGGCGAGGGACGACAAGAGCTCTTTTCTTCCGGCCAAGGCGCCTTTGGATATGACGAGAGAGACGGCGTCAAAGCCGTAGGTCTCCAGGGCTCCCGGCTTTTCCTCGTAGCCCCGGGTGAATTTATCCTCGAAAAGCGCGCCGGCGGCTGTGGAGGGGCTCCATTCGGATGGAATAAGTGCGCCCTCGACGTATTCTTTGCCGACGTTGACAAGGTCGGGGTAGTTCCACGAGCGAAGCCCCATCAACCGCACCCCCGTGATGTCGTAATAAGGCAGCTGGGGAGCCAGCTGGGCCGCTTTCAGGCTTTGGGTGACGGGGAGAAAGAGGGCCTGGAAATCTACCTGCGGTACCGGTTCCTCCGGAGCGTTCTTTTTCTTTTTCGCCGAGGGTTTTTCGGGCGGAGGGGGCGCGGGCTCTTCCTCTCTCGGGCCCGTGAGCAGGGCCAGCTTCCGCTGCCTTTCGCGCTCAAGGCTGGCGTTTTGTTCCGCAAGGGAGATTCCGAAGACGCCCGTGGCGCGCTTGAGCGGCTCTTCAAGGCTTTCGGCGTTGGGGGGGAAGGTTTCGCTGGCGGTTACCGCCGCGCCGCGCCGAGTGGCGCTCTCCCAGAAGAGGGCGCGATAATTGCGTCCGGCGGGGGTGTCTGGAAAGAGGACCGCGAGTCGCCTGAACCCCAGTTTCTCGACCGCGTAGCCGACCAGCGCGTCAACCTCTTCCTCTTCCCGCATGAAGATCCTGAAGACCGAGCCGCCGGTGCTTTCGCGGGCTGGCGTGAGGGCTAGGAGGGGAAGGGAGAGGGAGTTGGCCACTTCGCCCGCGCTTTTGACCTCGTCGCCCTTGAGGGGGCCGATGATGGCCGTGACGCCCTCCGAGGCGAGCTTTTTGGCTTCGGCGGCGGCGGTTTTGGCGTCCCCGCAGGTGTCGGCTATGTGCAGGACCACCCCTTTTCGCGGGGATTTTTCCAAAAGGCCGGAACCCGCCAGAATTCCCCTCAATGCTTTTTGGCCGAAAGGGGCGAGTGGGCCGGAGAGGGGCAAAAGAACCCCTATGTGGCCGGGCTTTTCTGTCGGCTGAGCAAAAGAGGCCGATGAGAGAAGGGCCATCGCCGCTAGGGCGGCCAGGATTTCTTTTTTTGCGGTTTTCGGCATTCTAAACCTTGCAGGAATTGTCCAGACCTTAAAAAAGCTAACAGAAAAGCGGTCTCTTTGCATAGAAAACAAAAGGGCCGCCCCGTTTGACGAGGCGGCCCCTGCCTTGATTGCGCTACCGACTACTTCACTTCCTCGAAATCGGCGTCAACGACCCCGTCATCGCCCTTTTTGGCGCCGCTCTCGGGCTGCGCGCCCTGCTGCTGTGCGCCGGCGTGTTTATATATCTCCTCGGCCAGCTTGTGCGACGCTTCCATCAGCTTTTCCCCCGCGTTCTTCATTGTAGCGGGCTCTCCTGATTCCAGCGCCTTTTTGGCGTCGGAGAGGGCGTTTTCTATGTTGGAGCGCTGGGCGGCGTCTACCTTGTCGCCGAACTCCTTGAGGCTCTTTTCGGTGGTGTAGACAAGCGAATCCAGCTTGTTGCGCTCTTCAGCGGCCTCCTTCTTCTTCTGGTCGTCCTGTGCGTGGGAATCAGCGTCGCGCACCATGCGCTTTATCTCTTCCTCGCTGAGGCCGGAGGAGGCGGTTATCTTTATCGACTGCTCTTTGCCGGTACCCATGTCCTTGGCCGAGACGTGGAGGATGCCGTTGGCGTCGAGGTCGAAGGTGACATCTATCTGCGGCATGCCGCGCGGCGCGGGGGGTATGCCCACGAGGTCGAACTGGCCGATGTGCTTATTGTCGCGGGCCATCTGGCGCTCGCCCTGGTAGACGCTTATGGTGACGGCGGTCTGGTTGTCGTCGGCGGTGGAAAAGACCTGGTTTTTGCGGCAGGGAATGGTGGTGTTGCGCTCGATGAGCTTTGTGAAGACTCCGCCAAGGGTCTCGATGCCGAGGGAGAGGGGGGTGACGTCGAGGAGGAGCACGTCCTTGACCTGACCGGTGAGGACCGCGCCCTGTATAGCCGCGCCGACTGCCACCACTTCATCGGGGTTGACGCCCTTGTGGGGCTTTTTGCCGAAAATCTGCTCTACCCTTTCCTGCACCTTGGGCATGCGAGTCATGCCGCCGACGAGAATGACTTCGTCGATCTGCGATACGGGTATGCCCGAATCTTTTATGGCCTTGCGGCAGGGCTCCTCAAGGCGCGAGAGGAGATCTTCGCAAAGCTGTTCGAGCTTGGCGCGGGTGAGGCGGGTGTTAAGGTGTTTGGGGCCGGTCTGGTCGGCGGTGATGAAGGGGAGGCTGACGGCGGTTTCCATCGAGGAGGAAAGCTCCATCTTGGCCTTTTCTGCCGCTTCCTTGAGGCGCTGGAGGGCCATCGCGTCGCCGCGAAGGTCTATGCCGCTCTCCTTTTTGAATTCGTCGGCCAGAAAGTCGATTATGCGCTTGTCGAAGTCTTCTCCGCCGAGGAAGGTGTCGCCGTTGGTGGATTTGACCTCGAAGACGCCGTCGGCTATTTCCAGAATCGATATGTCGAAGGTGCCGCCGCCGAGGTCGAAGACGGCTATTTTCTTCTCGCCCTTCTTGTCGAGGCCGTAGGCGAGCGCCGCGGCGGTGGGCTCGTTTATGATGCGCTTTACGTCGAGGCCCGCGATGCGGCCCGCGTCCTTGGTGGCCTGGCGCTGGCTGTCGTTGAAGTAGGCGGGTACGGTGATGACGGCCTCGGTTACTTCATGGCCGAGGTAATCTTCAGCCGTCTGCTTCATTTTCTGGAGTATCCACGCCGAGATTTCGGCGGGGCTGTATTTTTTGCCGCGCACCTCCACCCAGGCGTCGCCGCCCGAGCCATCGACTATGGCGTAAGGCACCATCCCCTTGTCTTTTTCGACTTCGGGGTCGCCGGTGCGCCTGCCGATAAGGCGCTTTATCGCGAAGACGGTGTTTTTTGGGTTGGTCACCGCCTGACGCTTGGCGGGCTGGCCGACCAGCCGCTCGCCCTCTTCGGTGAGGGCGGCCATGGAGGGGGTGGTGCGGTTGCCTTCCGCGTTTGCTATTACTATCGGCTCGCCGCCTTCCAATACGGCTACGCAGCTATTGGTGGTGCCGAGGTCGATTCCTATTATCTTGCTTGCCATGTTCTCTATCTCCTAAGTTGGGATGGAATTAATATTGTTAGATTAGATTAACAGAATGCCATGGTTGGTCTTTTGCAGATACGATTTTATGGGTTAATTTTTTGCTTAGGGTTAAGTAAATCTCTCCTAGAATACAATGAATAATATCGAATTGATCTCGACCGGGCTCGATGTCTTTTGCCAGTGATAGTATGTAGTACTGGCGCGGTTCGCTAGGGCCGGATTCAGTGAATAGCAATTTTGCCGCAAAGCAACTTTGTTTGGTTTTTAAATTTACAATTACTCTGTCAAGATCTGGTGCGGCTACGTCTTTATTGTGAAATTCTATATGTATATACATCTTGTTCTTCATCTTTTTTCCTTTAATTTAATCATTACTCGGCTACTGCGCAACCACGGAGACCAAAACTTTTGAGGGGCGAAGGAGCCTGCCGCCGATGGTGTAGCCCTTTTCATGGACGGCGAGGACCATTCCCGCTTCGGGGCCGGGGATCTGCGCCAGCGCCTCGTGGAGGTTGGGGTCGAATTTTTGACCCAGCGCCGCTATCTCTTCCACGCCGTGGCGGGAAAGGGCGCTTTTGAGCTGGTCTATTATCTGGGAAAGGCCCTGGGCGATCGCCTCGGCCTCGCCCGCGTGGTCAAGGGCGCGCTCAAGGTTGTCCAGCACCGGAATGATGTCCTTTGCCAGCGCCTCGGCGGCGGTGCGCAACGAGTCCTGATAGCGCTTTTCCGTGCGCTTTTTGAAATTCTCAAGTTCGGCGCGCTCGTAAAGGAGGGCGTTCTTTAGCTTGCCCACCTCTTCCTCAAGCGCGGCGACCTCAGCCGGAGAGGCGGCGGTTTCTTCCGCTTGCGGCGCGGCTTCGGATGTCTCTTCCTCTTTATGTTTTCTGGTCATTGGACCCCTCTTTTTGCTTTTTATCGGTTTTGCAAAGCAAAAGGTAAGTCTCGGATGGGCGATGTCAAGGGTTTGGGGGATTTTTTATCAAAGGAGACGGTCAAGGAGCCAGAGGGCGAGGCCGTCGGCCCTTTGCATGCCCTTAAGGGTGGGAGAGAGGGTTTTCGCGCAAAGGTCGCCTTGCTGGGCGAGGCGGGACAGCGAGTCGCGAAGGGTTTCTAGCTTCAGACCGTAGCGCAGGGCGATTTTCTCCGGCTTTAGCGGAGCGTTTTGGCGAAGGGCGAGGAAGAGGGTTTCCAGGAGCGCTTCATTCCACGACAGCTCCTCGCTTTTTCTGGGTGGCGGTTCGCCGCGAAGGAGGGAGGCTCTGTATTTTTCCAGCGAAGGCGAGTTCTCGTATCTTGTGCCGTAGGGGCCTATTTCTTTTAGGAAGCCGTGGGCTCCTGGCCCCGCGCCAATGTATGATTCGCCGGACCAGTAGACCTTGTTGTGGCGGCTTTCAAAGCCAGGGCGGGCGAAGTTCGAGACTTCATAGCAGTGAAAGCCCTCTGCCGATAAGGTTTCCAGAAGGGCTTTATGCTGGGCCTCCTCCGAGGCGCCAGCTTTTTTTATTCCAGCGCGGCGAAGCCCTTGCGCCTTTTTGCGGCTTTTGGGCGTTTCGAGGCTGTAGGCGCTGATGTGGCCGACTCCGAGGGCGGCCAGCTCCTTTGCCCAGCGGCTGAGTTTGGCTGGAGAAGAGCCCGCGTGGCCGTAAATGAGGTCCGCGCTGACCGAGACCCCCGCCTTCAGGGCCGCCGCGATTGATGCGAGCGCTTCCGCCGAGGTGTGGGCGCGCCCCAGTCTTGTCAAAATTTCATCGTCAAGGGCCTGCGCGCCTATCGAGACGCGGTTGATACCTGCTCCCCTGAGCGCCGCGAAATCGTTGTCGACGCATGGGTTGGTTTCTATTGTTATTTCGCTTGAGGGGGCCAGGCCAAAGCTTTTTTGGGCGGCCTCCATTATTTCGCCGATCGCTTTTGCGCCCAGAAGGCCCGGGGTGCCTCCCCCCATGTAAAAGGTCGAGAGCTTTTCGCCATCTTTGGCGAGCGCGAATTCCTTTTTGACCAGGCGGGGGTATTCTGAAAGCATGGAGAGCGGCTCGCCGCTGTAAAAAGAGCAATAGCCGCACCGCGAGACACAAAAGGGGACATGCAGGTAAAGTGAGGTGGCCATTTTGAAGATTGTAGACCCTCAGGGGTTGCCCGCGCAACGCCGGCAATCGACCCGTTGGCGTTTTTTCTTGACAGCCGCGAGAAATATCGCCTACTGTTCCCGTTTCTTTCCAGAGTGAACGATAATATTTACGATAAATCGGAGCAGATTCAATGCAGCAGCTAACTTTCAATCCTTCCAGAATCCGCAGGAAACACGTCCACGGCTTTCGCGCCCGCATGGCCACCAAGAATGGCCGCAAGGTTCTCGCCAGAAGGCGCCAGAAGGGCCGCAAGCGCCTCGTAGTCGGCATTTACGAGAAATAGGCCGGCTATTTCAGGCCTCTCGTTTCCTCCGGCGGCTAGGATTCGCACCTCCCGGGAATACGATCTGGTTTTCAAGGCGGGACGGTCTTTCCATACCGCAAATTTCAAGCTGGTTATCGCCGAAGGGTCGGCTCCATGGAGTCGGCTCGGCCTCGTTGTTTCGCGGCGGGTCGGCGACGCGGTGCGAAGAAACAGGATTAAAAGGCGCTTGCGAGAGTGGTTCAGGCTTGGCCGCCACTTCTTCGCGGCGCCTTTGGATATTGTGGTGATTGCAAAGCCCGGCGCGGCGGGACTGGAATTTGGCCAGATCTCCGCCGAGCTAGATCAGGCGGTGGGAAGATGGCGTCGCGTTTAGCGCAGGTGCTCATCGCGCTATATCAAAAATTGCTTTCGCCGCTTCTTCCCCCTGCTTGCAGGTTTTACCCCTCGTGTAGCGAGTACGCGAGGGAGGCTTTTGAGAAGCACGGGTTTTTCAGGGGAGGCGCCCTCGCGGCCCGCCGCATTTTGCGCTGCAATCCCCTCCACCCCGGCGGATTTGATCCCGTTCCGGATCGCTCGCCCGAAAAGGGCGGGGCGAAGTCAGGATAATAAAGATGGAAACAAAGCGCACGGCTATCGCCATGGCCCTCAGCGTGGCGATTTTGGTCATCTGGCAATTCTTTTTCGCGCCCCCTCCCCCTGAAAAGACGGTCGCGCCGACTCAGCCGCAGGCTGCGCAATCCGCGAGTGTTGCCACGCCTGCCCAGGCTGTCGCGCCAGTCGTCGCTGCACCCGTCCCCCAGGCGAAGGAGGAGGCGAGGGCCACTCTTCGCAACGACCTCGTCACCGTCAACCTTTCCGGGCGCGGCGCGGCTGTGACCGGCGCTTCCCTGGCCAAGTACGCCGACGCGGCGGGGTCTTCCGGAAAGCCACACCAGCTTCTTGACGGCGAGGCCGATGCCGCGGGCCTTGCCCTTTTGCCCCTTTTGGCTCCCGGCGCCGATATCCTCTATAATCTGGTCGAATCAACCGAAAAGCGCGCTGTTTTCGCGTATCAGAGCGCCTCGGGGCTGGTTATTGAGAAGGCCTACTCGCTCAGCGACGGCGGTTATGACCTGGCGCTCGACGTCACGCTCAAGAACAACGGGCAAAACCAGCTCGGCGACACCCTTGTTTTCTCCACCGTCGGCGACTACACGAAAAAAGACCTTTCCGGATATATTTTTACCGGACCTACCTACCTGGCCGCCGATTCCCTGGAGGAGATCAAGCCTTCCAGTGCCGAAGGGGCTGCGGTTTCGGCTTCTCCCGTTTCCTGGGCGGGGCTGACGGATCAGTATTTCATGGCCGCCATCGCTCCCGCCGGGTCCGAGTTTTCGCGCATAAAGGTCTCGAAGGTCAACAATTCGGAGAATGTCGTCTCCGTCGATGTCGAATCGGCGCAGTTCAGCCTGGCCCCGTCGCAGTCCAAAACTTTCGCGGGACGCCTCTATCTTGGGCCAAAAGACAAGAAGATAATGGCTCCCCTTGGGCTTGGCTTTGAAAGGTCTATCGACTACGGCTGGTTCAACTCCATCGGCAAGCTCCTCATGTACGTCCTCGCGCTGATTTTCTCGGTGGTGGGCAATTACGGCGTCGCCATTATCCTTCTCACCCTCGCCGTCAAGCTGATTTTCTGGCCGCTTTCCGCCAAGAGCTATCAGTCGATGATAAAGATGCGCGAGCTTCAGCCGAAGATGGAGAAGCTCAAGGAGCGCTACGGCAGCGACCCGAAACGGTTCCAGTCCGAGATGATGCAACTTTACTCGACCCACAAGGTAAATCCCATGAGCGGCTGCCTGCCCATCTTGGTGCAGATACCCGTCTTTTTCGCGCTCTACAAGGTTTTGCTGTACGCCATAGAGCTTCGGCACGCGCCCTTCGCCTTCTGGCTTACCGACCTTTCGGCTCCCGACCCCTACTTCGTCACGCCGGTGCTCATGGGCATAAGCATGTTCGTCCAGCAGTACATGACCCCCGCCACCGCCGGCAACGAGACCCAGCGCAAGATGATGATGTACGGCATGCCCGTCCTTTTTACCTGGCTGTTCAAGTCCAGCCCCTCCGGACTAGTAATATACTGGCTTATGAGCAACGTTTTCTCCATAGCCCAGCAGGCCCTGCAGATGCGGGCCGCTCAAAAGCCGGCCTGAGCCGATAGCTTCCCGGGTCAGGCGAGATGAAGCCGCTTGACGACACGATAGCCGCCGTCGCCACTCCCCCCGGAGAGGGCGGCATCGCAATAGTTCGCATTTCAGGTCCCCTGGCCCGCGATACGGCCCGGGGACTTTTGCGTTCCGCCGCCGCCGGTCCGCCCGAGCTTTCCCCCCGCCACGCGACCTTTCTTCACGCCGTCAACCCCTCTTCCGGCGAGCTTTTGGACGAAGTTCTCGCAATATGGATGGAGTCGCCGGCCTCCTATACGCGCGAGGATGTTCTGGAGATTCAGTGCCACGGAGGAAGGGCGAGCGCCAACGCAATTTTGGATGCCGTTCTTTCTTTGGGAGCAAGACTCGCCGACCCCGGGGAGTTCACCCTAAGGGCTTTTCTGCGCGGGCGGCTGGACCTTGTGCAGGCCGAGGCCGTGGCAGATATAATTCACGCCCGGACCTCCGAGGCGCTTTCTGTACATGAAAAGCTCCTTGCCGGAGCGCTCTCCAAAACGGTGGCGGGGTGGCAGGATGCGCTTGGCTCCGTTCTGGTACACCTTGAATCGCATCTGGATTTTCCCGAGGAGGAGCTTGAGCTTGCGTCGGCGGCGGAGCTTGCGCCGACTTTGGACGAGGTTATCGCCCAGATGAAGCTAAAGCTCGCGTCTTTCGCCTGGGGAAGGGCGGCCCGGGAGGGTTTCCGCGTGGCGATACTTGGTAGGCCTAACGCGGGGAAGTCAAGTCTTCTGAACCGCCTGGCCGAGGACGAGCGGGCGATAGTCAGCCATCTGGAAGGAACCACCCGCGATACGATAGAGGTGCAAATTAATGCCTTCGGCGCACCCGTCAGCCTCATCGACACTGCGGGACTTAGGGAAGCCGGAGATGAAATAGAGGAGGAGGGGGTTTTGCGCGCGAAACGGGCCGCCGCCGAAGCCGACCTTCTTCTCCTGGTCTTCGACGGCTCCAGGGAGCTTGTCGCCGGAGAGCTCGACGCGGCGCTTCTTGCCGCCGGAGGAAAGCAGGCCCTGGCCGTTGTCAACAAAAGCGATCAAGGGGCAATTCCCCAGGAGGCTCTTCTTTGCGCTTTTGGCGAAATCCTCTCGGTGAGCGCGTTGACCGGCGACGGCGTAGAAGGGCTTTTGCTGGCGATACGGAATGCCGCCTGGTCGGGACGGGGCGCGGGCGGCGGCGAGCCCCTCACGCGAATCCGCCACCGCGAAGCGGTCTCCCGCGCCCTTTCGTCCGTGGAGGCGGCCCGGGATCTTTTGTTTTCCGGCGGGATGGCGGATGCGGCGGCCAACGAACTCCAGCGCGCGAGGCGGGAACTTAAAACCCTCCTTGGCTGGGGCGAGCCGGACGATATAATCGAGAAGATATTTTCGGAATTCTGCATAGGCAAGTGACGATGTTTCACGTGAAACAATCAAGGCCGGAGTAGCCGCGCGATGGAATGGCATGAAAAATACGAGGTAGCCGTTGTCGGCGCTGGCCACGCGGGAATAGAGGCCGCTTTGGCGTCGGCTCGCCTGGGGGCGAGGACCGCGCTCTTCACCCTGGATGCCGATGGTGTGGGGAAGATGTCCTGCAATCCGGCGATAGGCGGCATAGCCAAGGGGCATCTCGTTAGGGAGGTTGACGCCCTGGGCGGGGAGATGGGGCGGGCGATAGACGCCACCGGCCTTCAGTTCCGGCGGCTAAATACGCGCAAGGGACCCGCGGTCTGGGCCTCCCGCGCGCAGGCCGATCGCTTCGCCTACTCATCTTATATGAGGAAGGCCGTTTCTCTTGCCGACAACCTTCATTTGCGCCAGGAGGAGGTTGTCGCCCTCTGGGTGGAGGGAGGGGCCCTTCGCGGCGTAATCGGAAGGACGGGGACGAAGTATTTCGCGAAAACGGTTGTTTTGACCACCGGCACCTTTCTAAACGGCCTGATCCATATCGGCCTTACCAGCTTTCCGGCGGGAAGGGCAGGGGATCCCCCAGCCAAACTTTTGGCCGAAAACCTTAAAGAGCTCGGCTTCCCCGTGGGCAGGCTAAAGACCGGCACCCCGCCGCGCCTAAACGCCGCAACCATTGACTGGGCGGCGCTTGAGGCCCAGCGCGGGGACGAAAACCCGGTTCCCTTCTCCGTCGACACCGATTCGATAAGTCGGGAGCAGCTTCCCTGCCATATCACCTACACAAACTCAAGGACCCACGGGATAATAATGGGGGCCATGGACCGCTCTCCCCTTTATTCCGGCGTGATAGAGGGGGTTGGACCCCGCTACTGCCCCTCCATAGAGGACAAGGTCGTCCGTTTTTCCGACAAGGAGCGCCATCAGGTTTTCCTGGAGCCGGAAGGGTATGATTCGCAGGAAATTTACCCCAACGGCATCTCGACCTCCCTCCCGCTCGACATCCAGCAAAAAATCGTGAATTCGATTGCGGGCCTTGAGCGCGCCCAGATAATTCGGCCCGGCTACGCCGTAGAATACGATTACAGTGACCCGACCGGCCTTTACCCGACCCTGGAATCCAAGCACATGGAGGGGCTTTTCATGGCCGGGCAGATAAACGGCACCTCCGGCTATGAGGAAGCCGCCGCCCAGGGGCTTTTGGCTGGCCTCAACGCGGGGCGCAAGGCCGCGGGCCTGGGAGGGGTTATAATTGGTCGGCATCAGGGGTATCTGGGCGTTCTGGTCGATGACCTCGTCACCAAGGGGGCCAAGGAGCCCTACCGCATGTTTACCTCCCGCGCGGAGCACCGCCTGCTGTTGCGCGAAGACAACGCCGACCTGCGCCTTACGCCCGTTGGCATAGACGCGGGCATCGTTCCCCGATGCAGGCGCGAAAAATACGAGCTGAGAGAGCGGGACGGCAAGCGGCTTTTGGAATTTCTGGAAAACGTCACCCTATCTCCCTGCCTGGCGACCGACGCGCTCTTCTCCTCCCTCGGCGCTTCGGGGCTCAAGGCCCCTACGCGGCTTTCCGAGCTTTTAAAGAGGCCCGAGATTACTATCGAGGCTTTGAAGTCCGTTGTGGAAAACTGGCCGGAGACGGACTGGCGAAGCGAGGTGACGGTGGAGGTCGAGATAAAGTACGAGGGCTATGTAAAGCGCGACCGCGAGGCTCTCGAAAAAATGAAAAAGCTGGAGGAGCTGCCCCTTCCGGCGGACCTGGACTACCAGAAAATCGAAGGGCTCACCGCCGAGGCGCGCCAGCTTTTCTCTCGGGCCCGCCCGCTAACCCTCGGCCAGGCCCAGCGCATCCCGGGGGTTACTCCCGCCGCCATTTCGGTAATTATGATCCACCTGAAGAAAGGCGGGCGTTTTTGAGCGGCTGGTCGACGCTTGAAAGGTACGAGCCCTCCCTCGACGAGGGAAAGCTCGACCTCTACGTCGCCGAACTGGTTAAGTGGAACAAGGCGATACGGCTCGTTGGGCCCTCCGACGCCGACGGAATCCGCCTGCAGGTCGTCGATTCTCTCCTTCCCCTCCTCGTGGAGCGCCCGCGCTTCCCCCTGCTGGACATAGGAAGCGGCGCGGGTCTTCCCGCCATTCCGCTGGCCATAGCCAGCCCCGGGCAGCCCATAACATGCCTGGAGCCCCGCATCAAGAGGGTCAGCTTCCTCAATAACGCCGTCAGGGTGCTGGGGTTGACCGGCGTAAGGGTGGTCGAAGGGCGGGCCGGAGGAGGAGAGCCGGCCCCCGGCCTCTTCGCCTCCTTTAATTGCGTCACCGCAAGGGCCGTCTCCGATGTCCCGACCCTCCTTGGCTGGGCCGCTCCTTACCTTGCACAAGGGGGCGAGGTTCTGCTCGGCAGGGGTGGCGATGACGATGCGCCCCGGGTCGGGGGGTGGCGCGTCTCCCGCCTTTCCGAGTACCCCTCCCCCGAGGGCGTGGGTCGGCGCTTTGTGGTGGGATACCGCCGCGACCCCTGATTTATGGCGGGCAAAGAGCCGATGTTTCACGTGAAACATCGGCGGCGATAATTCTTCTCCTTGGAGGCGGGGTCGAGGTGTGTTAATTTCACCCGCCTTGGAGGAGTGAATGGGAAGAGTCTTTTCCGTAGCAAATCAGAAGGGCGGGGTGGGCAAGACCACCTCCGCCGTCAACATCGCCGCCTCGCTGGCCTACGCGGGGGCGAAAACCCTGCTAATAGACATGGATCCGCAGGGCAACGCCTCAAGCGGGGTCGGGGTCAAGCACGGCGAGGGGGTGAAGACTAGTTACGAGCTGATAACGGGGCTGTCGGACTTTGCGGAAGTAGTTAAGCCTGCGGAAATAAAGGGACTTTGGGTCATTCCCGCAAACAGGGATCTGGCCGGAGCCGAGGTCGAGCTGGTGCAGGACGAGAGGCGCGCCTTTCGCCTCAAGGACGCCATCGAAAACCATCTTTCCGACTACGATTACATTATAATAGACTGCCCCCCGAGTCTCAGCCTCCTCACCGTCAACGCGCTCGTCGCCGCCCAGGCCGTAATAATCCCCATGCAGTGCGAGTACTACGCCCTTGAGGGCCTTAGCCAGCTTTTGCACACAATCCATCGGGTGAAGAGAGGCCTCAACCCTACCCTCGACGTCAGGGGGATACTCCTCACCATGTTCGATGGGCGCAACAACCTGAGCCGCCAGGTCGCCGAGGAGATAAAGCGCCACTTCAGCGACAAGGTCTTCGGCGCGGTGATTCCGAGGAATGTGAAGCTTAGCGAGGCCCCCAGCCACGGCAAGCCCGCCCTTTTGTACGACCCCCGCTCCAGCGGCGCCCTGAGTTATCAGGAAGTCGCGAGGGAGATACTTTCAGCCGGAGGGGTGAAATGAACGCCGACAAGAAAAAAAGACCAGCGCTGGGCATGGGGCTCGACGCGCTTTTGACCGACTCTCTGGAGGGGGATTATTTCCTCTGCCCCATTGAGAAGATAACCCCAAGCCCCTCGCAGCCCAGAAAGATTTTCCCGCCGGAATCCCTCGCCGAGCTTTCCCAGTCCATCAAGGAAAAAGGGCTTATACAGCCCATTGTGGTCCGCAAGCTTGACGGCGGCGATTATGAGCTCATCGCGGGAGAAAGGCGCTGGCGCGCCGCGCAGAAAGCAGGGCTCACGGAGCTTCCGGCGATTCTTCGCGGAGCCGAGGCCAGCGAGGTCCTGGAGCTGGCCCTTATCGAAAACGTACAGCGCGAGAACTTAAACCCGGTTGACGAAGCCCGCGCCTATAAACTATTAATGGATACCTCCGGCATGACCCAGGACTCCGTCGCCCAGCGCATCGGCAAGTCCCGCGTGGCCGTCGCCAACTCGGTTCGCCTTTTGGCCCTCGCCCCCGAGATACTGGCCGAGGTGGAGAGGGGGGGGGTGAGCGCAGGGCACGCCCGGGCGCTTTTGTCCGCGCCTGCGTCCATAAGGCCCGAGCTTTTGAAGACAATCATCGCCAGGGGCCTTTCGGTGCGTGAGGCAGAGAGTCTGGCCGCCAGGCCCCACAAAAATAAAACAGGCGACCGCATCGCAAAGAGCCCGGACATAGCCTCCGCCGAAAAGAGGCTCTCCCGCGCCTTGGGGGTGAAGGTCGCGCTGAAGACGGGCAAGAAAAAGGGGAGCGGGTCCATAACAATCAACTTCCGCACCCTCGACGAGTTCGACAGGCTCCTCGAAATTTTCGAAAAGGGGCAAAAATAGCAAAAAAAATTCAGCCTTGTTTTCCCCTGTCAGCACGCGGTATTTTGCTCGCTGACACACGCTTTGCGAATGCGTTTCGGGGCGATCTGGCAAAAAAAATCGAAGAAAAATAAAAAGGCGGTTTGATTTGCACTTCGTTTGTTGTATATTGCGACCGCTTTCGTACCGGCACTGCGGAGGAACGCCACCGTGAATCTTACACCTAATTTTTCGCTCATCGTGATGATGGGTCTCTTCCTGGTCCTGATGTTGGTCCTCAACTCAGTACTCTTTCAGCCCATGCTGCGAGTCATCGGCGAACGCCGCGCGCGCACCGAGGGGAGAAAGAAAGACGCCGCCGCCGCTAACGCGAAGGCTGACGGCATCTGGGAGAACTACCAGAAGGAAATTTCCGCCGCCAGGGCCCAGGCCGACGCCGCCCGCATGTCCATCATACGGGACGCCGAGGGGCAAAAGGCGAAAATGACCGAGGCCGCAGCAGGCGAAGCGGAAAAAACCATCGCCGAACTTCGTGCCCGCATCGCCTCAGAGGCGACCGAGGCCCGCGCCGCCGTTCGCGGTCAGGTAAACGCCCTGGCAACCTCCATGGCGGAAAAGATCCTTGGGAGGTCGGTCTGATGAGGCTAAAAGCCCTTAAGTTCACTTTGCTCGTATCGGCCATTCCCGCGCTGGCCTTCGCCAGCGGCGGCGGAGCGGCCAATCCATGGCTGGATGTTGCCTTCAAGTTCGTCAACTTCGCGGCACTTCTGGCGATATTTTATTTCTCGCTGAGAAAAATAATCCCGCAGGCCCTTGCCGACAGGCGCGACACAATCGCCAAGGACCTCAAGGAGGCCCGCGCCGCCAAGGAAGAAGCGGAGGCCAAGCTGGCCGAATACAAGGCCAAGGTCGCCAACCTTGAGGCGGAAATGGCCGCCATCAAGGCCGACTTCAAGGCCGAGGCCGAAGCCCAGCGGGTCAGAATCCTGGAGCAGGCCGAGCGCTCCTCCGAGCAGCTTCGCAAAAATGCCGCCACGATCGGCGAGCGCGAAGCCAAGATGGCCGCCGACTCCATCCGCGAAGAAGCGGTCGCCCAGGCGCTGGCCCTTGCCGAGGAGATACTCGCCAAGGCCTACGGCAGCGAAGACCAAAAGCGCGCAGTAGAGAAGACCATCGAGAAGATCGAGGGGCTACATTGATTAAGACGAGAATAGCAAAAAGATACGCCCGGGCCCTCTTTGAACTGGCAAAAGAGGCTGGGGCGGTTGAAAAGGTTGGCGCCGACCTTAACGCGGTCGCAGAAGCCGTGGAAAAGAGCCCCGCCCTCAAAAGCGGCCTCACCGCGCCGATAACCTCGCGTGAGGCTAAAGTCGGCGCCCTGGGCGCTCTGGTCGAGACTCTCAATTCCGACGCCTTAGTGGTGAACTTCCTAAAGGTTCTCCTGGGCGCTAGAAAAATCTCCCTCCTCTCCGAGGTCGACGCCGAATACTCTGCGATGGCCGACGAGATTTCCGGAAGGCTGCGCGGCGAGGCTATTGCCCCGATGGCGCTTGACGAAGCCGCCCTTGGCAAGCTCTCCGCGGCCCTCTCCAAAACTCTGGGAAAAGAAGTCGTATTAACATCTCGCGAGGACAAGGCGCTCATTGGTGGCGTCGTTGCTCGCGTTGGCAACCTGGTCTTTGATGCGAGCGTTAAAACCCAACTTGAACGCATGAAGGATTCCTTGGTCAAGGGGTGATTGAATCATGCAGATTCGTGCCGAAGAAATTACCGACATCATCAAATCGAAGGTCAAGAACTTCGAAGTCCACCTCGACGTGGCCGAAACGGGGGTCGTCCTCAACGTAGGCGACGGCATTGCCCGCATCCACGGCCTCGAAAAGTGCATGGCGGCGGAACTCCTTGAGTTCCCCGGCGGCATCATGGGCATGGCGCTGAACCTCGAAGAGGACAACGTAGGCGCGGCCATTCTCGGGGAAGACATCCACATCAAGGAAGGCGATACCGTAAAGCGTACGGGAAGAATCGTCTCCGTCCCCGTGGGCGACAACCTGCTCGGCAGAGTCGTTGACCCGCTTGGAACCCCGGTGGACGGCCTCGGCCCCATCGAGTCCAGCGCATACAAGGTCATCGACATCAAGGCCCCCGGCATCGTCGCCCGCCAGTCCGTCAAGGAGCCTCTCCAGACGGGCCTCAAGGCGATCGACTCGATGGTTCCGATCGGCCGCGGCCAGCGCGAGCTGATCATCGGCGACCGCCAGACCGGCAAGACCGCCGTCGCCATCGACACCATCATCAACCAGAAGGGCGGCGACGTCGTATGCATCTACGTCGCAATCGGCCAGAAGCGCTCCACCGTCGCGCAGGTCGTTGCCAAGCTCAAGGAATTCGGCGCCATGGACTACACCATCGTAGTCGCCGCCACCGCCTCCGAGCCGGCCCCCCTCCAGTACATCGCGCCCTTCGCGGGTTGCACGATGGGCGAATACTTCCGCGACAACGGAAAGCACGCCCTCATCATCTACGACGACTTGTCCAAGCAGGCGGTCTCCTACCGCCAGCTTTCGCTCCTCCTTCGCCGCCCCCCGGGCCGCGAAGCTTA
>SRXB01000428.1 GCA_009724975.1 bacterium
GCTTGCCCTCCGGCTTCCGCATCTTGACTACGATTCATTACTCGCGCCAAGTGCAGGAAGCCTACGGGTACTTCCATCCACGGGCATAAGCCCGTGGTATTACGAAGGTGTAATAAAAAAGGGCCGCACTTCCATGCGGCCCTTTCAATTCGTAATTTATTGCCCTACCAGCTTTTCAGGTCCTTGTCTTTCTTCACGTTGTCCTGATCTATCGTAAAAATGATGTCGCTGTCGTCCTTGAAGGTTGCGGTTGCGGTGAATTTCGGCACGCCCGCGTCAACGCTCGCCTCAACGGCGTAGGTGAAGTTAAGGCCCGCCGGGTCGCCGGGCTTGAAGGCGGGAAGGGCGGCCTTGAGGGCGGCCACGTCGGCCCCGCTTACGTAAGCGCCGGTATCGGCGAGGTTCTGTTCCTCAAGGGTGTGCAGAACCTGCAGGTTTGCCTTGGCCTCGGCCATCTTGGAATCGCGAATGTAGCCGGTGTAAAGCGGTACGGCTATGGCGCCCAGAATGGCTACGATCGCCACCGTAATCATCAACTCAACGAGGGTGAAGCCCTTGCTTGCTCTCATGAATTTCCTCCCTTCATCCCAAAAATCAATAAAAACAATAAACTAATAAGTACCAAAGCGCAAGGCGGCGGCTATTCCCTTTTTATACCGCCTTCGGAGACATTGTCCAAAGTAAGTTCGTTGCCATCTTCATCGCGCCACTTTGCATAAACATAAACAACTTCCCCGGGAGAAACCGCTGTTAGGTCATTTGTGCCGATTGCCACCTGTCCAGCGGCTGGGGAGTTGGTATCTCCAACAAAAGCCATGGTGGAAGAATCGTAGGGATTTTTCTTGTCCCCGTAGTTGAGGAGGACCTGCGCCACATCGGTCGCAAGGCCCGATGCGCCAGAAGCGGCCTTGGCGAACTCGCTCTTGACGAGGTTTACGGCGGCGTCATAGTTAGCGCGCACGACATTCATCTTCGCTCGGACCATGTAATTGGTGTACTGGGGGACGGCGACGGCGGCGAGGATGCCGAGAATCGCGACGACTATCATTAGCTCGATGAGCGTGAAGCCTTTTTTAGACATTTTGGCACCCTCTCTCGGCTTGATTTTATTTTCGCCAGCGCGGCCCAAAAAAAAGAGCGCCTCGCAAGAGGCGCTCTTTTGTCTTATTTCCCGGATATTTATTCCTTAGTGATGGTAACCTGGGCCAGGGCGACCGAGGCGCCACTCTCGTCTAGGTAGCTGGCGTCGATGGTGACGGACTCGCCTGCGGCAACACCAGTCTGGAGGTCCGTTTCGCTGATGCCGACGGTGCCGTCAGCGGCGGTGGCAGCGAAGGCGGCGGCGGTGGAGTCGTAGGGGTTCGTCTTGCCGCCATGGTTGAGGTCGCCGACTACGTCAGAGGTGGCGGTGGAGCCGGCGGAAGCCTTGGCGAATTCGCTCTTGACGAGGTTAATGGCGGCGTCGTAGTTGGCGCGCACGGTGTTGATCTTGGCGCGGGCCATGTAGTTCAGGTACTGGGGAATGGCGACGGCGGCCAGAATGCCGAGAATCGCGACGACGATCATGAGCTCGATCAGGGTGAAGCCTT
>SRXB01000110.1 GCA_009724975.1 bacterium
ATGGCAACCGCCTCGCCGTGTTTTCTCTTGGAGATTTTCGCCTTCTGCGAGTCCAGCGTGAGGGGAAGGTGCGCGAAGGTGGGTATTTTGGCCCCCAGCGCCGTGTAGATGAGCACCTGGCGGGGTGTGTTGCCAAGGCCGTCCTGCCCGCGTATGACGTGGGTTATGCCGTCGCGGATGTCGTCGACGACGTTGGAGAGCAGGTAGAGGGGGGAACCGTCGGAGCGAAGGACGATGAAGTCCTCTATGTCCTTGTGGGCTTTCTCTATGCGGCCGTAAACCATGTCCTCGAAGACCACCGCCCCTTCGTCCTTGGGGGTCTTGAAGCGGACGACAAAGGGTATTCCCGCGTCGGCCTTCTCCCTGGACTGGGCCTCGGAGAGTTTCCGGCAGGTGCCGTCGTAGCCGAACTCCGCCCCGCCCTCGCGTTTTTTCTCAAGCTCCTCCTTGGTGCAAAAGCAGCGGTAGGCGCTGCCCGACAAAAGGAGCTTTTTTGCGGCCTCGGCGTGTTCGCCGATGTGCGCCGACTGGTAATAGGGGCCGATGTCCCAGTCAAGGCCGAGCCATTTTAACCCCTCAAGGATGGTGTCGAGGCTCTCCTGAGTGGAGCGCTCGGCGTCGGTGTCCTCTATGCGCAAAATCATCTTCCCGCCGGTCTTTCTGGCGTAGAGCCAGTTGTAAAGGGCGGTGCGCGCGCTTCCTATGTGAAGATACCCCGTGGGGCTGGGTGCGAATCTTACTCTTACGTCCGACACTTTCTCATCCTTTCGGCCTGATTCGGGCTCGTTTTGCCATGAAGGCGCATTTTTACCACTTTTGGGCCACGGGAAAAAGAAAAACGTGGCGGCGTAAGCGCTGAAGGGTCGAAAGGAGCTTTAGGAGCTTTCGGGATAATTTTTGAGGGGAGCAGGCCCTTGCCCCTACATACGCGGGCCCTTTTGGTGTTAATATTTTAATATGGCTAACCACAATCACCACAACCATTCCCACGGACACTCGTGCGGCCATTCCCACGGCGGGTCCAGGCGCTCGCTGGCTCTGGCTTTCGGCCTCACCGCCGGCTTCATGACCGTTGAGTTCGTGGGTGGCTGGCTCACAAACTCGCTGGCGCTAATCTCGGACGCGGGCCACATGCTTACCGACGCCGCCGCGCTGGGGCTTGGCTTTTTCGCGGTCAAGCTGGGCGAAAAGCCCCCCTCGTTGACCAAGACCTTCGGCTACCGCCGCGTGGAGATACTGGCGGCGCTTTTAAACGGTCTCGCCCTCTGGGCTATCGTTGGAGTGATTCTGCGGGAGGCGGTGAGCCGCGTGATGGAGCCCCAGCAGATAGAGCCGCTGGGGATGCTGGGGGTGGCCGTGGCGGGCCTTCTGGTCAACCTCGCCTGCGCCAAAATCCTCCATTCCCACAAGGACGAGAGCCTGAACGTCAAGGGAGCTTTCCTTCACGTAATGGCCGACACCCTCGGCTCGGTGGGCGCCATAGCCGCCGGATTCGTAGTTTTGAAAACCGGCTGGACTGTTGCCGACCCTTTGGTGAGCTTTCTCATCTGCGCCTTGATTTTGTGGAGTTCCTGGGGATTTTTGAAGGAGTCGGTCCACGTCCTCTTGCTGGGGGTGCCGTCGCATCTGGATTATAAAGAGGTGGAGGGCGCGCTCCTCTCGGCGGAGGGGGTCTGCTGCGTTTACGACCTCCACATCTGGTCGATCTCCCCGGGAAACGAGGCCCTTTCCGCGCACGTGGTGGTGCGGGACGGCTTCGGGGAGCGCGAGAGGCTTCTTAGGGATATCGGCGAACTTTTGAGGGGGCGCTTCGGCGTCGGCCACTTCACCATACAGCTTGAAGAGAACCACGAGATGATGGAGTCCATCCACGGGCAGTTCTGCGAGGTGCCGGGCGCTCGCGGCAAGTGCGGCGAGGTTTTTTCAGGCAAAAAGCTAGTGATTGAAAAGGTAGAAGAGGAGGGGCAAAAGGGCCCCTGCTCCTGCGAGAACCATTCCTCTGCCCATTAGCCCGTTTTTGCCCTTCACTAGAAAAAGGCCGGAAACCGCCAGAAAGGCCAGAGCGGCGGCGTAAAGGTCCGCCATCCAGGTCCGCGCGCCTTTGGGGTGGTTGAGGTGGAGGTAATTGAGGGGGAAGAGGAGGGGGCGCTCCCGCATCCTCTCCACAACGGCCTCCCTCGACGCAAAATCGGCGGTGATGTTCGCGTCTTCGGTTATCACCTGCACCTTAAATATGTTAGCGCAATTGCCGGTCGTGTGATTTTGAGAGAAGTAGTTGGGAGAATCTAAGGCCTTGACGGCGGGACAACGGTCCAGCCGCCATCGCTGGCGGCCGGAGTTGTGTCCCTTGAGGGCGCTTTAGCCCTTCATCTTCATTGCGACGCGGGCCACCCGCTCGCCCAGGAGCATTCCGCACTCCTCGTCGCGCTCGGTGGGCGTTCCCCGGCAGGCCGCTCCGTAGTGGCCGCCCGCCTCTATGGGGTCGCCCACGACGACCATCTCGTGGATGAGGAAGGCCCAGTGAATGGCCATCATAGTCGTTTCCTTGCCGCCCGTGTCGTGGCCGGAGGTGGCGAAGGCCGCGCCGACCTTGTCCTTTAGCTTTCTTCTTGCGGTCACGGAGCGGTCGATAAGGTCCTTGACCTCGGCGGTGGGGGTTCCGAAATAGACGGGGCTGCCGATTATTATGCCGTCGGCGTCTATAAGGTCTTCCTTGGTCACCTCGGCGGCGCGTTTGAGAGTCACCTGCGCCCCCACCTTTTCGGCTCCGCGCCCTATCGCCTTCGCCAGCTTTTCGGTATTCCCGCTCTTTGTCGAAAAAGCTATCAGAATCTTAACCATTTTTAATCCCTCCAGGGTGTCAGCGGCTTTGCCAGTAATTTTCAAGTTCCGAAATCTTGTTTTTTATCGAGCCGCGAGCCTCGTCGGGGATGAGGTCGGCGGCGGCCCGCGAAAGTCTGGAGACGTAGGGTAGGACCTTTGAGGTCCGCAGGGTCTGGTTTTCCGTCGGCAGGGCCTCCACCAGTATCACCCCCGCGACCGCTATCACCACCACCGCCTTCAAAAGGCTGATGACGCCGCCCCCGGCGCGGTTAAGCCACCCCATCCCTATCGCCGAGGCCAGCTTAGAGACGAACCAGGCCACAACATAGGCCGCGAAGATTACGGAGGCGGCGATGAGCGCGAAGGCCAGCGCCAGCCTGAAGGTTATCGAGCCGAAGGGAATGAAGCCGGAGAGGGGCTGGTGGTACTTGAGGGCGAGAAAAGCCCCAGCCAGCAGCCCCAAGAAAGATATTATCTGCCTCGCCGCCCCGCGCCATAGGCCGAAGCAGAGAAAAAGCACAAGGCAGGCGACGGCGAAGATGTCGAATGAATTCATTAAGAAACGCACCACCTTTCTCGGTCCGTGAATATTACATTTTTTCCCGCGCCGTGGCGAGTGGGTAAGAGGTTTCCACGGCGCAGGTGTAAAAATTCATATCGAGTGCTATCATCTACAAAACCTTTTCCGGCGTGGAGGATCTTTAAGGATGAAACCTTGCAGGGATTGCGGCAACACCGTTTCGGAGCAGGCTCCTTTTTGCCCAAGTTGCGGCGCTCCTTACCCGTGGAAGGAAAAATGGGACGGCTGGGGGTTCGAGTACGAGAGTCCGCTGAAAATAGGAAAATGGCCCCTGCTTCACATCTGCTTAAAATACAGGGTCAACCGCATGCCCAAGCCAGCGAAGGGAATCTTCGCCGTGGGGCAGTTCGCGATGGGGGTCTTCACCCTCTCCCAATTCGGCCTGGGCGTCGTTTCGGTGAGCCAGTTCACCGTGGCGGCCTTCGCGCTGGCGCAGTTCGCGCTGGCCTACGACCTTGTCGCGCAGATGGGCGTTTTCCTCCACTCGGGTCGCGGCCAGATGGTGGTCGGTCTTTTCGACCTTATAGCCAAGGCTTTCAATTAGCCTTCCGCCCCTTTCTTTGACTGGCGCGGCGTAAGCCAAAGGTTTACAATCTCGCGCCTTGGCTCCTCGTTGAAAAAAGAAGCTGATTTAAGGGTTGAAATGGCAAAGAGTCTCTTCGGAAGGATCAAAGACCTTCTGGAAATGATAAAGTTTTCCCACACAATCTTCGCGCTCCCCTTCGCGCTGACCGCCCTTTTGCTCGCCTCCGGCAAAATGCCGGAAGGCAGGGTGCTTTTGTGGGTGGTGGTGGCGATGGCGGGGGCGAGGACCTCGGCGATGGCGATGAACCGCATCGCCGACCGCCACATCGACGCGAAAAACCCCCGCACCGCCTCGCGCCACATACCGGCGGGCAAAGTCACCCTCTGGGACGCCTGGGCGCTCACCGTGGGCGGTGCGGCGGCGCTCATCTTCGCCGCGTGGATGCTAAACCCCCTTTGCTTCTACCTCTCGCCGGTGGCGCTTGGCGCTGTTTACCTCTACCCGTATTTGAAGCGCTTTACCTCCTTTTGCCATTATTTCCTCGGGATATGCCTCGCCGGAGCGCCCCTTGGCGCGTGGATGGCGGCCAGGGGCGACCTTGACCCAAAAATATTGCCGCTGGCGCTCGCCGTTGTGGTCTGGGTGGCTGGTTTCGACATCCTCTACGCCCTTCAGGACCTGGATTTCGACAAAAAGGAGGGGCTGAGCTCCATTCCGGCGCGTTTTGGGGTGCGAGGCTCCCTTTTGCTGGCGAAAATCCTCCACGTGGCGATGATAGCCCTGCTGGGCTGGCAGATAGAGCTTTTCCACCTCGGGGCGATTTACAAGGCGGGGTTCATCCTCGTGGCTCTCCTCATAGTCTACGAGCACTCGCTTTTAAAGCCGGATGACCTTTCCAAGCTCGATGCGGCTTTTTTCAACATGAACGGGATAATCAGCGTGGTCGTCTTTCTCTCGGTGGCCCTTGACATGGCGATTTTGGGGGTGGCGAAATGAACGCGAAAGAAGCGGCCCAAAAAGCCCTCGCGGGGGAACGCCTTTCGGCGGCGGAGGCCCTTTGCCTTTACCGCTCCGACGATCTCCTCCTCCTTGGGGAGGCGGCTTCGCAGGCAAACGAAAAGATCAACGGCGATAGAGTCTTTTACAACGTGAACCGCCACGTAAACCCCACCAACCTCTGCGTCAACCGCTGTCGCTTTTGCGCCTTCAGCCGCAGCGAGGGCGAGGCGGGGGCCTACCTCTTCACGCAGGATGAAATCCTTGAAAAGGCGAGGTTCGCGGCTGGCGAGGGTGCTACGGAGATACACATAGTCGGCGGCCTCCACCCGACCCTCCCCCTTGAGTGGTACCTTGAGGTCATCCGCTCAATACGGCGCGAGTGCCCGACCCTCCACGTAAAGGGGTTCACCGCCGTGGAGATAGACCACTTCGCCAAAATATCTGCCCTCTCAATCGAAGATGCCCTCAAAAAGCTGATGGACGCGGGGCTGATGTCGATGCCCGGGGGCGGCGCGGAGATTTTGGGGGAGAAGACCCGCCAGCGCATCTGCCCCGAGAAGATTTCCGGCCAAAAGTGGCTTGAGATAATGGAAACGGCCCACGGGCTGGGGCTAAAGACCAACGCCACGATGCTTTACGGCCACGTGGAGTCGCTTGAAGACCGCGTGGAGCACATGGCCCTTTTGCGCGACCTTCAGGACCGCACCGGCGGCTTTCAGGTCTTCATCCCGCTGGCTTTCCAGCCAAAGGCGAGCGACCTCGCAAAGGGGTCGCCCACCACCGGCTGGGACGACCTCAAAACCCTCGCGGTCGCACGCCTCTTTCTCGACAATTTCCGCCACCTGAAGGCCTATTGGGTTATGCTGGGCGAAAAGGTGGCGCAGGTGAGCCTGAACTTCGGGGTTAACGACCTGGACGGCACCGTGGTCGAGGAGAAGATTGCCCACGACGCGGGTGCGACTTCGCGGGAGGGGATGGGCAGGGAAGAGATTCGCTCTCTCATAACCGAGGCGGGGAAGGTTCCCGTCGAGCGCGATTCCCTATACCGTCCGGTGGGGGAGGCTTTGCCATGAATATCATCGACCGCGCCGAGGCTCTGCGCCTCCTTCGGGAAGAGCCGCTTTTGAAGCTGGCCCGCCGCGCCGACGATATCCGGCGGGCGCTGCACCCCGAAAAAACCGTCACCTTCGTGGTGGACCGCAACATAAACTACTCCAACGTCTGCACCTGCCAGTGCAAGTTCTGCGCTTTCTGGCGCGCCCCGGGCGACGCGGAAGGGTATCTTCTCAGCCGCGAGGAGATTTTCGCCAAAATCGGGGAGCTGGTCGAGCAGGGAGGAACCCAGGTCCTGATGCAGGGCGGCCTCCACCCCGACCTCAAGATAGAGTGGTTCGAGGAGCTTTTTGGCGCCATCACAAAGCGCTTCCCCTCAATACGTCTCCACAGTCTCTCTCCCGCCGAAATTACACATATCGCCAAAATCTCCGCTATTTCTATGGAGGATTGCCTGAAAAGGTTGCACAAGGCGGGGCTTGGCTCGATTCCGGGAGGCGGGGCCGAGGTTTTGGTCGATGAGGTCCGCCAGGAGATAAGCCCCAATAAAATCGGCTGGAAAAAGTGGGCCGAGGTTATGGAAACGGCGCAGAAAATGGGGATGGTGACCACCGCGACTATGATGTTCGGCTCCACCGAGCGCGACGAGGACATAATCGAGCACCTTTTTCGCCTGCGAGAGATACAGGAGCGCACCGGCGGCTTCACCGCATTCATCCCCTGGACCTTCCAGCCCGCCAACACCGAGCTTGGGCGCGAGGGGCAGGCGAAAGCCGCCAGCGCGGTTCGCTATCTTCGCGTCCTTGCCCTGTCGAGGGTCGTGCTGTACAATTTCAAAAGCGTTCAGGCCTCGTGGGTCACCCAGGGCGACAAAAT
>SRXB01000429.1 GCA_009724975.1 bacterium
GCCAGAAGTAGTTAGCCTAACCGCAAGGAGGGCGATTACCACGGCAGGGTTCGTGACTGGGGTGAAGTCGTAACAAGGTAGCCGTATCGGAAGGTGCGGCTGGATCACCTCCTTTCTGGAAAATACTGAAGTCGTCTCGATGTCTACGGATGTCGTGCTCGATGGACGTCATACACAGTGCTGATTGAATTCAAGCACCCACACTTATCGGCTGTTGATTAGAGCGAAGAGTGAAGGCAGTTGGGTCTGTAGCTCAGTCGGTTAGAGCACCGTCTTGATAAGGCGGGGGTCGTTGGTTCGAATCCAACCAGACCCACCAACCTCGTCAAGAAAATGGGGGATTAGCTCAGCTGGGAGAGCACCTGCTTTGCAAGCAGGGGGTCGTCGGTTCGATCCCGTCATCCTCCACCATCATCTCTAGCCTGGTTCACAAACCTGAATGTCTGTCAGCTTGGCGCTGGCCAGGCACTGAGGTTTGTGGCTCAAGCCACTTCGTTCTTTAACAATTCGTAGAGTCGAAATCAGCGTTGCTGGTGGAAAGCTGTTCATTCGTAAAGGGGTGACGGCACCGTGCCACCAGCGACAAATTGATTGCGTCACCAGACTTCAATGAAATATTTGAAGATCGGCATAACGCGAAGCCGTGTGTTTTAAACCTGCACACGGCGCTCACAACAGTCCTTGACGACGCTCGAAGCATGGGGCGTCAAAGTTATAGGGTCAAGTGACTAAGTGCATGTGGTGGATGCCTTGGCGATTACAGGCGATGAAGGACGTGATAGCCTGCGAAAAGCTTCGGGGAGCTGGCAAATTAGCTTTGATCCGGAGATATCCGAATGGGGAAACCCACCCGCAAGGGTATCGCATACTGAATACATAGGTATGCGAGGCGAACCGAGTGAACTGAAACATCTAAGTAGCTCGAGGAAAAGACATCAACCGAGATTCCGAAAGTAGTGGCGAGCGAAATCGGAACAGCCTAGTGCTCTTTAGCAGTCGACTTATCAGAACGGAATGGAAAGTCCGGCCATAGTGGGTGATAGCCCCGTATGAGAAAAGTCTTCTGTGGAACTGAGTGCACGATAAGTAGGGCGGGACACGTGAAATCCTGTCTGAAGATGGGGGGACCATCCTCCAAGGCTAAATACTCGTAATCGACCGATAGTGAACAAGTACCGTGAGGGAAAGGCGAAAAGAACCCCGGGAGGGGAGTGAAATAGATCCTGAAACCGCATGCATACAAAAAGTCGGAGCCTGGAAACGGGTGACGGCGTACCTTTTGTATAATGGGTCAGCGACTTACATTCAGTGGCAAGGTTAACCGAATAGGGAAGCCGAAGAGAAATCGAGTCCGAATAGGGCGTCTAGTCGCTGGGTGTAGACCCGAAACCAAGTGATCTATCCATGGCCAGGATGAAGGTGCGGTAACACGCACTGGAGGTCCGAACCGACTAGTGTTGCAAAACTAGCGGATGAGCTGTGGATAGGGGTGAAAGGCTAAACAAACTTGGAAATAGCTGGTTCTCTCCGAAAACTATTTAGGTAGTGCCTCAAGT
>SRXB01000111.1 GCA_009724975.1 bacterium
CCGGGATCGCCGTCCTTGTCGCTTCTATAAACGTTGTAGCCGGTGGCTCCGGGAATCGGGGCCCACATCAGCATTACATTCGTTCCCATGCGCATCGGGAAGCCGGGCATCCACATCGGTCCGGCGGCCAGGGAGTTTACGGCCAACCCCAAGAAAAGCACTGCTACAAATAATGTAAGTTTCGGAGAAGACAATTTCATCGGCTATCCTCTTTACAGTATGGCTTGACTACTTAGCCAAGCAATTTTCGTACCCAAATTCCGCAGGAAGTTTTTCCAGTGCGCTTTTCAGGGAATTTGATATTCGGCGGGTTTTTATGCGCCCCTCCACTATGGGCTTTTTCACCCTATCGTACCCAGCGACTGCGTCTTTTGACACACTATCCACCTTGGCGAATATCCAGCGCGCCTCGCCCGAGCGCAGGGTGAGATTCACGGGTTCGGCGGTGACGCCTTTTTCCTTCAATCCCTTTATCGCGCTGAATATCGGCTTGGGTATGTCCGCCTCTTCGTAGCACCCTATGGAGCCGCCCTTCGAGGCGCTTTCGTGTTGCGAGTACTCCTTGGCCACGACTTCGAACTTGGCTCCGTCCTTTATGCGGTCCTTCACCTTGGCGGCCTTTTCCTTGGAATCGACCTCGACAAGGCTGATGCACCACTTGGGCGGCTCGATGAATTCGGCCTTGTTCTCGTCGTAATATTTTCTTATGTCAGCCTCGGACACCGTCTCTTTTTCGGCATCTTCCGCCACTTTGGCCTTATAAAGCTCCGCCAGTATGAAGTCGGAGTCCATGTCGAGCCTCTTCTTGTCATCGCCGGACACCTCAAGGCCCAGCTTCAAGGCCTCCTCGGTAAGGTACGCGGACCACATGAATTTGTAGACGTGGTTGTATATCTCTTTGTCCCCGTGCTTGCTCAACTTCATCTGCGGATCCATGAGCCTTGCCAGCGAGAACTTCATCCCGCGAACATCGACGAGGGTTTCGTTGGGAATCTCTTCGAGGCTCTTTTTGGTAAGGGAGTCGATAAGCGTTCCGTTTATCTTTATGTCGGCGTTTGCCTTGGAAAGCTCCTCGACCTTCTTGTCCATACTCTCCTTGACCAGCTGCGCGATTATGGAATCGCGGTTGCCTTCCAGCCAAAGGTCCTCGACCTCTTTTTTGCTGTGCTTTTTCTCGACCCTGACGAGCAGATAGCCGACATCCTGGTAAAAAGGTGCGAAAATCTGCCCCTCCTTGGCGTCTAGGAATTTCTGGACGAGGGTGGAGGGATACTGGTGGGTCTTGTTTATGTTCAGCCAGGGGGAGAGCCCTCCCCTCTCCTTTGAAAAGCCGGTCGATTCGGCCTGCACCAGCTTTTCCAGGTCCTCGCCGGCAAGCAGTCTTTTGTAAACCGCTTCGGCGGCGGCAAGGTCGTCCTTCACCAGAACCCTTACCTGAACCTCCGGCAGGGCCGGGGGGACGTGGGAGAGTATCGTCTCTCTTGAGGGGTTGATGTTCTTCTGCACGACCTTTTCCTGGTAAATCGCGGGCATGAAGCGGGAGAGCTTTTCGTAGTATTTGGCTTTGTAAAGGTCGGTCTTCTCAAGGCCTACCGCCCTGGCTTTCTTGGCCAAAAGCCGCGTCAGGCCGAACTGCCTCGCCCCGAAGGCCTTGGTGGCATCGTCAAGGGAGGTGTACTTTTCTACCGTGTTGGAAGTCATGATCGTCCAGTACTTCTTGAACTGGCCGAAAGTTATCTGCTCGTCCTTGAACTTTATCACTACGTCGTCATCCTTGTAGGCGCCGACCTCCTTGCAGGCCAAAGTGCCCTTTGGGGCGCCGGACTTGGATTCCGTTTTGTCAGCCGCCAGGGCTCCGCCAGCCATCGCGACAATGACAAACACGGACGATAGCGCCGCAATCTTTCCAAAGGCGAAAATGCCTTTCGCATTGCGGCTCATTTGTCTGAAATTCATAAAAGGTTCCTCCGAGATAGCGTTGTCGCGCACCTGCCTTGGCGATTTAACAAACCTGCTTCAAGCGGTTGGCGTTTTGGGGAAATTGGGGCTGGCGCGCCTACTTCTTTTTGATCTTGGCGGATTTCGCAGCCTTGATCTTGGCCTTGATGCGCTCCTTGCGAACTTTTCTGCGTCTTTTGATCTCTCTGGCTCTTTCGCTGATGGACACGGTTCTACCTCCTGGCAATTTTGTACTTTTCGTCAAAAACGGCGAAAATGTTTAGTTAATAAAGGGATGGGGAAATTAATTCCCTCGTTTTTTAAAATTCTATTCCGCGCTGGGCCTTGATCCCCTTCTTGTAGGGGTGTTTCACCTCTCTCATCTCGGTCACCAGATCCGCTTTTTCGATTATTCGCGGGTCTGCGCCCCTGCCGGTGAGAACAAGGTGGGTATTGTCTGGCTTTTGCTCAATCAATTCAAGGACTCTTTCCACCGGCAGCAAACCCAGCGAAACGGCGACGTTCACCTCGTCGAGAATGACCATACCATAGTTGCCGGAGAGGACTTTTTCACGTCCGGCCTCGAAGGCCTCCCCCGCCAAGGCTATGTCCTCGGGGTTGGGCTCCTTGCCGCCAAGGCCGACAAATCCCTTTCCCATCGCCGTTATCTCGAAGCCGGGGAGAAATTCGGGGGCACTGAGCTCCCCGTATTTCCAGCTCCCTTTTATGAACTGGACCACGGCGACCTTGAACCCCTGCCCCACGGCGCGAAGGGCGAGCCCCAGGGCGGCGGTGGTCTTGCCCTTGCCGTCGCCGGTGTGAACTATCACAAGTCCCTTGCCCATGGGCGTTAGAACATCTTGGGCAGGTTAAGGCCCATGCCGCCGGTAATCTTGTTCATCTCGGCGGTGACGAGCTCCTGGCTCTTTCTTATGGCCTCGCCTACGGCGGCCTTCACCAGGTCTTCCAGCATCTCCACCTCTTTGGGATCCACCACTTCTGGGGATATTTTCAGGGAGAGAATCTCCTGCTTTCCGCTGACGCGGCAGACGACCATGCCGCCGCCCGAAGAGGCCTCGATCTCCTTTTGGGCAAGCTCTTCCTGCATGCGGGCCATCTTCTGCTGCATCTGCTGGGCCTGGCGCAGCATATTTCCCAACTGCTTCACTTTTGACTCCTTTATTTGTTCAATAGTTTAACTTCCCCCACCTCGGCCCCAAGAAAACTCTGCGCCTTGAGGACTATGGGGGAGGTCACCGCTTCCTGCCTGTGCTTTCGGGCGAGGTCTGTTTCCCGCCTTTCGCGCTCGGCGGTGGATTCGCTTCCGGCGGTGACCCTGATGCTTAGTTGGACCGGCCCTCCGGCGAGATCGGAGGCGGCCTTTTTGACCTCCTCCTCCTTGCCTTCGGCTGAAATTTTGTGGTCGGCCTCCACCTCTATGGCAAGAAAACGCCTCTCGACGTCCCAGTGGACAAGTTTGGCGTGGTCGTGGAGGATCGCGCTCGCCACCGGCCCCACGTTCTGGACTATCGCAGCCCAAAACTCTTGCGGCGAGCGGGCCGCGTCGTACTCATCGCGCACATTTACCGGGGCGGGCGATGCGGGCTCTTTTGGCCCTTCATCGGCTATCTTCGCCGTCTCTTGCGCCGCTAATGGCTCCGGCGGGGCGGCGCTTTGCCCCTCCGCCAGCCTTTGCATGGGCCGGGCGGCTCTTTGCAGGAGCTCGGGCGAGGTCTTTTTCGAAAGCTCAAGGGCGCGGCGTGGCAGGTCGGCCAGCGGTATGAGGGGCGGCATGTTCGCCATCTTCAAGAGGGTCATCTCAAGGACGACCCCTGGCCTGGAAGCCTGGCGAAGCCTTTCGACCCCCACGCTTATCATGTCGAAGAGGGCGTGTACCTCCTCCCAGCCGAGTTTGGAGATAATATCCGCCGCCTCGCCTATCTCCTCGCCGGTCAACTCCACCAGGCCCTCTGGATCGCGTGCCACCTTCAGCACCGCAAGGTCGCGGAAAAAATCCTGAAGGTCGAGGGCGAAGCGTTTTACGTCGAAGCCGAACTTCTCCGCCGCCGAAAGCCGTTCAAGAACCCCCTCGGGGTCGTTGAAGGCGACCGCGCGCGCCACCGATATTATGAGGTCGCGGTCCACCACCCCGAGGACGTCCATCACATCCTTGTATTCGACCTTCTGACCCGCGTAAGAGATTACCTGATCCAGAAGGCTCTGGGAATCGCGCACCGACCCTTCCGCCTCCCGCGCGACGGCGCGAAGGCTCTTTTCGTCGATCTCGATGGATTCGGAGGAGGCTATGTCGCTCAAAAGGGCCGAGAGTTCGCGGGTCGAGAGTTTTTTGAAATCGAACTCCTGGCAGCGCGAGAGAATCGTCACCGGAACCTTGTGCGGATCGGTGGTGGCGAAGAGGAAGACGACGTGGGGTGGCGGCTCCTCAAGGGTTTTGAGGAGCGCGTTGAAGGCCCCGCCCGAGAGCATGTGGACCTCATCAATAATATATATGCGGTATTTGCCGCGCGAGGGGGCGTAGCGTACGACCTCGCGGAGCCTGCGGACATCTTCGACGCTGTTGTTGGAGGCGCCGTCTATCTCAAGGACGTCGGGGTGCTTGCCTTCTGCTATCTCAAGGCAGGATGAACACTTGTTGCAGGGTGTGGCTGTGGGGCCGGTTTCGCAGTTGAGGGCTTTTGCGAAGATTCTGGCGGCGGAGGTTTTGCCGACGCCCCGCGTGCCGGTGAAAATATAGGCGTGCGCTATGCGGTTTCCCGCGATGGCGTTTCTGAGGGCCCGGACTATGTGCTCCTGCCCCCTTATCTGGTCGAATGTCTGCGGGCGCCACTTGCGCGCCAAAACGAGATAGCTCATCGACCCTTCCGGCTAAGCCTTGCCTGGGCAAGGCGGGGCTGGGCGTGGTGAGGGATGGCTGGGCTTCCAGCGGCGCCCGAAGATTCCGGTTGCCGCTGCTGCCTTCCGGCCCTGACGGGGTCCGCCGGCCTTCGCCGCGCTGGGCCCAGCCATCGCTCACCACGCCCATAATAAAATTGGCGGAGAGGGAGGGATTCGAACCCCCGGTACCCGTAAGGTACAGTTGATTTCGAATCAACCGCCTTCGACCACTCGGCCACCTCTCCGCTCAAAACGGAAAATCTCTTATTCTATTGTTCCCGCCGCTGGCGAAAGAAGCGGGTTAAAAGCTCGCCCGACTCTTTTTCCAGCACTCCCCTCACCACCTTTATATTATGGTTGAGGCGCGGGTCGGCGCTGAGGTCGTAAAGGGTGCCGCAGGCTCCCGCCTTGGGGTCGGCGGCGCCGTAAACGACCACCGGAACCCTCGCCTGAAGGAGCGCGCCCATGCACATTATGCAGGGCTCAAGCGTCACCACCAGGCAGGAGTTCTCAAGCCGCCAGCGGCCCAGCTTGCGAGCCGCCTCGGCTATGGCGAGGCATTCGGCGTGGGCCAGCGGGTCTGCAGTTTTCTCGCGCAGGTTGTGGGCGCGGGAAACCTCGACCCCGTCGACGTAGAGAACGGCCCCGACCGGAACTTCGCCGATATCAAAGGCTTTTTGAGCCTCAGAAATGGCTTCCAGCATGGCCCTTTCTTGCCAGGGTGCGTTAAAATAACACGACGCGCCGCCCGATGCAATCACCCAAAGTTACCCCTTGGCCCCTCGGCCCGCGAAAAATTTTCCCATCCAGACGCTCGTCGGCCAGTAGATCAGATCCGCCGCCAGTTCCATCAGCCGCGCAAGGCCCAGCATCGCTATCGAGGCCTCGGGCGACATCACCTTGGTCAAAAAGGGCAGAAGGACTATCTCCCTCACGCCGATTCCGGCGGGGGCGAAAACCGCCGCCAGACCCATCGCTCCGGCTATGTCGAAAGCCCCCCAGATCAGGGGGAAGAGGGAGATGGTCACGTTGGAGTCGATGGAGGCAGCCATGAGCCAGAAGGAGACGCCGTAAGTCACCTGGGCGATGAGGACCCCCGCGATTCCCGCAACTATCGCACCCGACCCGACCTTCATCCCCTCCGCGAGGTGCGAGCGGCCCGTTATGCGCAGTATAATCCGCACCGCCAGGTTTATGCTCACGGGAAGGACCGAGAAAATAGAGAGGGCTGCGACCACGTAAACTGCTGTCTCAATCTGCGGCGGCAACGAAAGCGCGTTTCCGGAGAGGACTATTCCCGCGAAGCCTATGATGAAGTTGGTGAATATCCAGAGGGAGACCTCCAGCACGCTGCCTATCGCCACCGCGCCGTGGGGCGCTCCCATGTGGGCGAAAAGGAGGACGCGGGCCAAAAACCCCGTGACCTTACCCGGCATGTAGCGGCCAAGCCACGAGCGGGCGTAGGCGCTGTTGCCCTCTATCCACCCGTAATCAACCTTTGCGAGCTTTCTTAACATCATGTCGAAGGCGTGGTAGGTGGCGAAGCGCGAAATGGTGGTGGCGACGAGGGCCGCAAAAAAGAGCCACCAGTCGAGGCGCAGGGCCCAAAAGGCCTTCCAGTCCAGCTCCGAGGCGTAGTCGTAGACGAGATAGCCCGTGGCGACGTAAAAAAGCCATATGAGGGCGCTAGCCCACAGGGGCATCTTTTTTTGCTCGGATGCGCTCATGAAATCCTTCGATCAAAAGTGCGCCGCGCGCCAAATGGACAGCGGCGAGAAAACCACGCCGAAGCCCCGCTTGTCAACACCTACCGCTTTTCTAAAAGCGAAGGAGGAACCTCTGCTCCTTGACCTTAACCCCCCAGCTGTCGGCCACCTCCTCGCGCTGTAGCTCAAAGCCGCGCTTTTCATAGAGACTGCGGGCAGGGGAAAGACCCTCGAAGGTATTGAGATGGCAAAAGGGATAGCCTTTGGAC
>SRXB01000112.1 GCA_009724975.1 bacterium
AATAAAAAACAAAAAGCCCGCGCCTTTAAAGCGCGGGCTTTTTTATCGCCATGAACCGGCGGCTATTTCTTCTTTTTGGCGGTGTCGCCCTGCTTTATCCCCTCGCCGCTTTCGACGTGGGTGATGGCGAGGTGGTCGCCGCCGACCTTGTCGACCACCACCACCGCGATCTTGCTCTCGTCGCGGCCAAGCTCCTGGCCGCTGGCGGGGTCGCGTATCACCTCAACCCTGAGAATCTCGAACTTGTCCCCCTCCTTGACCCCGTCGGCCTTGCCCTTGTTGAGGTAGACCTTGTCCTCCTTGAGAGAAACGACGCTTGCGCCGGTATCCATGGCCTCGCCGCCCGGGCTTGAGGTGAAGGTTGAGAGCTTTTCCGTCATCTCCTCGGTTATAGTCTCGACCGCGGGCTGGAAGACCTTTCTAGCAACCGTCTCGTCCCATTCGTTGCCCACGCCGGTACCCATGACGTTGACGGAGAGGTTCGAGGTGGTTACCGTTTCGCTCTTGGAGAAGACCACCTCGCCGGTCTGGACGTTTACGACGCGCGCGGTGAGGTTTCCCTCGGAGGTCTTCTTGCCCGCCGACCCCCACATGCCGCCCAGAAGGCCGCTGAGGGCTCCGCCGCTGTGGACCTCCTGCTTTTTCTGCGAGAAATCTACGTTGCCGAAGACCATGAACTGCACACCGGCTATCTTTCCGGCCTGGACTGCGGTGGCGGCGCTCACGTCACCGCCCAGCTGGAAATTCTGCTCGTTCAAAAGCGACTGGAGCTGCTGGCGCTCAAGCACCTTGAACTTTTTGGTGTTGACGAGCGCGTCGACGAACCAGTCCTCGGCGGCGGTTCCCACGTGGCCCGACCAGCTGTCACCTTTTTCGGTGAACTTGACCACGGCTATGCGGGGGCCGTCGGCGCAAAACGCCGAAGCCGCCAGTAGAACCGAAGCCGCGACAGCCAAAATGCAATTGAATTTTTTCATCTGCCATCTCCATTTGGTGGTTTTGGTTTCCTTTGACTATTTATCCCCTGTCGGCCCCAGCGTCAAGGAGGAGAGCCAAAGAATGGCGCGTAAAATTCGCGCGGACTGGGAATTTTTCAAATTCCCCTAATGAGATTCGGTGACTTGCCCTCTTTAATGGTGTATCATTTCCGAGAAATTTCGCACCAGAAAAGACGGGAATGAAAAATGGAAGCTCCTATTTTTCTCATCGATGGGGGTCGGGAGATAAACATTGAGAGGCCGGGGAGCCTTCTGCACCCCTCCTCCGGCTTCACGGAGATGGTTGGCCGCTCCTTCGAGATGGAGTCGCTCTACCGTTTTTGCACCTCCAACGACCATTTCGGCTGGCTGGCGATGTTCGGCAACGGCGGCGTTGGCAAAACCAGGCTCTCGCTGGAGCTGGCCAGAAAACTCTCGCAAAAGGGGTGGCTGGCGGGGTTCGTCCCGGGCGACGCTCTGGACAACTGGTTTTACTCCCCCTCCTTCAAAAGCTGGTCACCCTCCGCCAACACCCTTATGATAATCGACAACGCGGCGAGAAAGAGCGAGATACTCACAAAACTGCTCGTTCACTTCGCGACGCAAAATCCCCCCTTCAAATTCAGGGTAAGGGTAATACTCATAGAGAGACGGGCCGCCGTGGAAGCCGGCTGGCTTGGAGAGCTCCTCTCGGGGGTCGAGGAGGAACACTGGCACTCGGTCCACCGCTCCATGGACGTACCCTTGAGGCTGGGGTTCCCCGGGAGGGACAACCCCGAGGGAACGATGGTCTCCATCGTCAAGGCCGCGATGGGCGGGTGGTCGAAACTGACCGGAAAACAGCCTCCCGAACTGCCCCAGATGAACCGCGAAGCCCTCTCCTCCCTGCGCCTCAACACCGACCTCAACCCCGTCTTCCTACAGCTGGCCGCCCTGAAAGCCTGCGAAAGCGGCAGCGCCACCAACATAACCGACTGGCCCAAGGGCCAGCTACTCCACTGGGCGGTCAACCGCGAACGCACCTTCATCCGCGCCCACTGCCCGAAAAGCTCCGACTCCATACTCGTCGAGCGCGCCGCCGCCATAATCGCCTTCACCGGCGCGAGGGCCGCCGCCGACAACAACTTCTCGGAGCTGATAAAGAAAGACGCCCTCCTCATGGGCGCCTCGGAGAACTCCGTCGAGAACACTCTTGCCGGACTCTCGCTGGTGGCGGGCAAAACCGGCGAAGGCGGAAGGACCATCTTCGTCCCCATAGCCCACGACCTCGTCAACGGGGCATTCGGAGTTATAGTCCTGGGCGAATACCGCGACGTAATGGAAAAAACCCTCTCCGCCACGATAAATTTCGACCCCGAGCCGGTATGGCTGAGCCTCATACGCACCACCGGCGACCTCTCGGGAGTCGACGGCTTTGCCACGGTGAAGGACTGGCTCGACCTTGTTCTCGCCGAGAGGCCGGTTGACGAGCTTATACGCGTCTCCCGCTACACCTCGATGAAGAACTCCAACCTCGCCGCCTTCGGCGTGGCCCTTCACGAGACGATGGTGATAAAACTTCCGCAAAGCCCCTCCTACGCGCCGGTGCGCGCCGACACCATGAACAGGCTCTCGGTGGCCAACTTCGAGCTTGGAGCGATAAACGCCGCCCTTGAGATTGCAAAGCGCGCCGTCGAAGCCTACGAGAAGCTCGCGCAGGAAAACCCCGCCTACCGCGCTCGCCTCGCCAACTGCCTCAACAATATGGCGGCCTTTTACGCCATATCCGGCAAGCCCATTGACGCCGCCCGCGCGGAAACCAGGGTGGTGGAGATACGAAGAGAGCTTTTGAAGGGAGAGGACAGCGGCCAGATGCGGGCCGAGCTGGCAGGCGCGTGGACAAACCTCGCGGCCAGCTTCATAAGGGCCGGATACTACGAAAGAGCGATGGAAGCCTCGGCCAACGGGCTCGACCTCTGGGAAAAGCTCGCCCGTTCAAGCCCCCAGGCCTTCATACCCGGCTTCGCCCAGTGCCTCCTCAACAGCTCCATAGCCCACTTTCGGCTTGGCAGGCTTGACGAGGCAACGCGTCTTTGCGACAGGGCCACCGGTTTTTTCCGCGACCTCGCCGAGCGAAACCCCGACGCCTTCGACTCGGAACTGGGGGCGGCACTCTCAAACATGGCGGGATACCTAGGATTGGCGGGCAAACGCCAAAAATCCCTGGCGGCGGCGGAAGAGGCGGCGAACATCTACGAGCGCCTATCGCTCAGAAACCCCGAGACCTTCGCCGAAGACCTCGCGCTAAGCCAAAACAACCTCGCCGCCGAACTGATACGCTCCGGCCAGCTCCAGCGCGCCGAAAAAGCGGCGAGAAAAAGCGTTGAAATCTACGCCAAACTCATGTCCGGCATGCGCATGCGCTTCGCTTCCCCCTACGCCGTGGCCCTCTCGAACCTCGCCATCGCCTCCAACAAGCGCATCTCGCCCGACCAGGCACTCTCAAGCGCCCAAAAAAGCGCCGAAATACACGAACAGCTCGCCTCGGTGAGGCCCGACGGCTACGCCGACCGCAACGCGGCGGTGAAAATCTCCCTGGCGAGGGTCATGAGCGACGTGGGAATGGCCCAAAAAGCCTTGCCGATAGCGGCGGCGGCGATAGCGGCCTACGAAAAGCTGGTTCAGGAAAAACCCGGGCTCTTCGAGCTCGACCTCGCCTGCGCCCTCGGGCAGGCGGCGGAAGCGCACAGGGCGGCCGGAGAGATTGACGACGCCAGAAACCACTACAGGCGCGCACTTGACCTCCTCAAAATCCCAATGGAAAAAAATCCCGAGTGCGCGATACCGGTCCTGGCCACCCTAGCCTCCGCATACATGAAAATATGCAAAGATACGGCCACCGCGCCGGCCACCGACATACTCCTTTACTACGAAAAAGTATTGAGCTTCCTCCTGAAGGCCCAAAAAGGCAAATAGACCACCGGACTGGGCTTTGGCGCGGCTTTGAGCCGCGAAAAAACCAAAAACCTTCAAAGGCAGGATATTATGGGAAGAGAGATAATAGAGGTGCTCGCCCAATTCGGCGGCGGCATCGGCGACCCGGGCAACAACGCCGTAAGATTCCTTCTTGCCGCCTTCTTCTGGGGAGTGCTGGCGTGGGTCTCCGGCAAAAAATTCAAAGAATCGCTGGAAAAAAGAGACTCCTACATCTGCGTGGCCGCGCTCATAGGCCTCTCCCGCGAAGTGATAATGTTTTTCCTGGAATACGGCTCCCACCGCGGCTTTTTCCCCGCGCTCTTCTCCTACCGCACCTTCCCGCCACTTGAGCACGCGCTGACCGACATCTGCCGCAGCATCCTTGGCGGCGCTTACCTTTACTATTTTCTGGAAAACAAGAAGACCGGCTACCGGCTCGCGGCAATCGGATCGGCGGCTTTCATCCTCCTATACCTGATAACCGCGCCTCTTTGGATAAAGTTTCTGGATCAAAACGCCGACCCACAAAACATCGCCGTAACAGAGTTCGCCTATTTTTGGGGAGACATAGCATTTCGCGTCGTTGCCTCCACCCTCTTGGCGGCGGTGATTTTCTTTCTCGCCGCGCGGAAGGGGAAAGACAAAAAAGTCCCTGCGGCGCTCTACGTCGGCATTTTCTTCCTCTTTCTCGACGAATTTCTGATGCTGGTCAACATAGCGGCGGGCTTTCAGGAATACCGCTGGATCTTCTCGCCCCTTCGCCACAACCTCGGCATATGGGCGATTCCCCTCTTCCTCGCCGCCTACTGGAGCGACATAGTAAAAGAGCTTGGCGACGAGAAAGCCAAAACCGAAGGGGTCTTGGCGGCCATGGGGGACGGCGTCGCCATCGAAGGCCCCGACCACCGGATAATCTACCAGAATCCGGCCCACATGGAGCTTTTCGGCGACAAGACCGGAATCGAATGCTCGCTCGCCACCCCCCTCAACGGAATTTTCTGCCCCCTCTCCCACCTCGGGGACGGCGAGACGGCGTACAATGGCGTATCGACCCGCAAGGGCTCACGCGACCTTGAGTTTTCATCCTTTCCCCTCGTTTCCCCCGAAGGCGAGCAATTCGGCGGGGTCTCGGTGGTGCGGGACATGACCGAGAAAAACGCTATGATGGGAGCCCTGCGCGAAAGCGAGCTTTTATACCGAGCCCTCGTGGACAACATCTCCATGGGAATAACCCTTATCAGCAAAGACTACCGCGTCATAATGGCCAACGCCGCCCAGGGCAGGACCTTTAATTGCAATCCCTCGTCCTTTCTAGGCAAGCATTGCTACAGGGAATTTGAAAAGAGGGACGGGATTTGCCTGCATTGCCCGGGCACGCGCGCCATGGCCTCAGGAAAGCCGGATAGCCAGGAGATAGAAAATCTGATGCCCAACGGCGAGGTAATGACCTTCCTCATCCAGGCCTTCCCCTTCATGGACAAAAACGGAGAGACCCAGGGCTTCATAGAGGTGGTGGAAAACATAACCGAAGCCAAAAAAACCAGCCTTGAAAAGCAAAAACTTGAGGCGAGGCTCCTGCAGAACCAGAAAATGGAGAGCCTCGGCATCCTGGCGGGCGGCATAGCCCACGACTTCAACAACCTTCTCATGGGCATAGTCGGCAACATCGACATGGCGCTCTCCAAAGCCCCGCCGGAATCGCCGGTGCGCCCCTACCTCCAGCGCATAGACGCCACCGCCCAGCGCGCCTCCGACCTGACCAACCAGATGCTGGCCTACTCGGGCCGAGGCAAGTTCATCGTAGAGCCGATAAAGCTCTCCCTCCTCGTCGAAGAGATGAGCCACCTGCTGGAAACGGTAATCTCCAAGCGCGCCATACTGAAACTGAACCTCGCGCAGAACCTGCCCCCCATCGACGCCGACGCGACCCAGCTTCGGCAGGTCATAATGAACCTGATAATCAACGCCTCCGACGCCATCGGGCAAAGGAGCGGCGTGATAACCATAACCACGGGGCTGGTGGACGCGGACAAGGCCTACCTTTCAACCACGCACCTCGACGAAACGCTGACCGAAGGATTTTACGTCTTCCTTGAGATCGCCGACACCGGCTGCGGCATGGACAAAGAGAGCTGCGCCAAGATTTTCGACCCCTTCTACACCACCAAATACACCGGGCGAGGCCTCGGGCTCGCGGCGGTTCTGGGCATAGTGCGCGGCCACATGGGCGCGATAAAGGTTTACAGCGAACCCTCCAAAGGAAGCACCTTCAAGCTCCTTTTCCCCGTCTCGGCGCGCCACTCTTTCGAGGAGGAGCAACAATCAGCCCTTGAGACGCCCAAAAAGGCCGACAGCGGCAAGGGAAAAACCGTGCTGGTGGTTGACGACGACGAAACGGTGCGCTCCATGTCCAAGATGATGCTTGAGGATATTGGCTATTACGTCCTCACCGCGGAGGACGGCTTAAAGGGGCTGGAGATTTTCAGGGAATGCCCCGACGCGATAGATGTGGTCCTCCTCGACCTCACCATGCCCCACATGGACGGCGACGAAACCTTCAGACTAATGCGCACAATCCGCGCCGACATCCCCGTAATCATGTCAAGCGGCTACAACGAACAGGACGCGGTAAGCCGCTTTGCGGGAAAAAACATCGGCGGATTCCTGCAAAAACCCTACCGCATGAAAGACCTCGTCGCCGCTTTTGAAAAGGTCGCCCTAAAAACGGGCGGAATAGAAGAGAGATAGATGAAAAAAATCCTTCATGGCCTCGGGCTTGCCTCCCTCTGCGCCCTTTTTCTATGCTCCGAGGCCAACGCGGCCCCCAGGCAGATAATACTCTTCGTCG
>SRXB01000113.1 GCA_009724975.1 bacterium
ATGGCGACGGTCTCAACCCGCGCGCCCAGCTTTTCCAGCTCCTCGGGTATCAGCTCCCTCGCCTCTTTTGCCCTGGGGATGAGAACCGTGAGGCCCTTGAGGTTGCCGAATTTCTTGAATTCCTCGACTACCGACTCGGCGATGTATTTTTCCGGCACTGCGTCGGCCTTTACGCCGAAATGGGCCAGTGTTTCGGCGGTTTTGGGCCCTACGGCGCAGACGCGGGCCGCGCCCATGACGCGGGCGTCCAGCCCAAGGCCGTAGAGTCGCTCGAAGGTGTACTCCACGGCGTTGACCGAGGAGAAGATTAGCCAGTCGTAGGAGAAGAGCTTCCTAAGGGTCGCGTCGACCCCGCTTTTGTGGCCGTAGGAGCGAAGCTCTATGAGCGGAAGCTCTATCGGCATCGCCCCGCGCTCCTTCAAAAGGTGGCAGATCTCCTTGGCCTGGGCGGCGGCGCGGGTGACGAGCACCTGTTTGCCCTTTAAGGGCGATTTGTCGAACCAGCCGAGCCTGCTCCTGGCCTTGACAACCTCGCCCACTATGACGAGGGAGGGCGGCAGTAGGTTGTTGGCCTTTACCGTCTCGACGACGGTGGCTAGGGTGGCCTCGACGACCCGCTGTTCGGGCCAGGTGGCGCGGTGGACGACAACCAGCGGCGTGTCGGGGGAGCGCCCCGCGTTTATGAGCTCTTCCACCACCCCTTCGAGCTGCATCACACCCATGTAGATGGCGATGGTGCCGCCGACCCTGCCCAGCGCGCCCCAGTCTATCTCGGGGCCGTCGCCCCCGTCGGTGCGGCGGTGGCCGGTGACCAGCGTTACGCAGGGGGCGTAGTCGCGGTGGGTGAGTGGTATTCCGGCGTAGGCGGCCGCGCCGGAGGCGGCGGTTACGCCCGGGACTATCTCGACGGGTATGCCCGCCTCGGTTATCGCCAGCGCTTCCTCGCCCATCCTGCCGAAGATGGAGGGGTCTCCTCCCTTGAGGCGGACTACCCTTTTACCCTCTTTGGCAAGCTCGATGATGCGGGCGGTTATGGAGTCCTGCGCGTGCTGCTCGCCGTGGCCCTGCTTGCCCATTTTCTGCAAAAGGGCATCTTTGGGGGCGTATTCGAGGATGTCGGTGTGGACGAGGTAATCGTAGATTACCGCCTCGGCGCGTTCCAGAAGCTCCTTGCCCCGAAGGGTGAGGAGGCTGGGGTCGCCCGGGCCCGCGCCCACCAGGTAGACGAAACCGCTCATCTATTGGCTAGCCCGAGGGCGTAGACCTCGTCGAGAATCTCTTTTGCGCCCCGCGAGAGGAGGTCTTTGGCCAGCTCCACCCCAAGCGCCTTGGCGTCGGCGGTTATCCCCTCTATCTCGCCGGTGATGACGACCTTTCCGTCGATGGAGCCGACGAGCCCCTTGACCTTCATCGTGCCGCCGAAGACCTCGGCGTGGCAGGCGATCGGGACCTGGCAACCCCCTTCGAGGGTGCCGAGGAAGGCGCGCTCGGAGATGACCTGAATCCAGGTGGTCTCGTCGCGCAGGGGGGCGATGAGGGCGTTGGTGGCGGGGTCTTCGATGCGGCATTCTATACCCACCGCGCCCTGGCCTACCGCGGGAAGTACCTGGTCGCTGCCGATGTAGTCGCTGACCTTGTCGGCGAGCTTCAGGCGCTTGACTCCTGCCGCCGCCAGCACTATCGCGTCGTACTGCCCCTCTTCGAGCTTGCGAAGGCGGGTGTCGACGTTGCCGCGCAGGTCGTCGAAGACGAGGTCGGGTCGCTTGGCGCGAAGCTGGACCTTGCGGCGAAGGCTTGAGGTGCCGACCTTTGCGCCGTGCTTTATCTCGGTGAAGCTCTTGCCGTCGCGGGAGAACCACGCGTCGCGCGGGTCTTCGCGCTTGAGTATTACCGGCAGGTGGAGCCCTTCGGGGAAATCGGTGGGGACATCCTTCATGGAGTGGACGGCTATGTCGGCGCGCCCGTCCAGCAGCGCGTCCTCTATCTCCTTGACGAAGAGGCCCTTGCCGCCGACCTTGGCCAGGGGAACGTCCAAAATCTTGTCGCCCTTGGTGACTATGCGCACCAGTTCGACCTCAAGGCCGGGGTTGAGGGTTTCGAGCTGGTCTTTGACCCAGTTGGCCTGCCAGAGGGCAAGGGGGCTTTTTCTGGTTGCGATTTTAAGGGTGCGCTTACTCACGGGAATTTTCCTCGTCAATCTCTTCAAGTTCAGGTAAGCCGAAGACCTTTCTAACCGAATCGAGCGAAAGGTCGATCTCGGGGTCGTCGGCCAGTTGCTTGAGCAAAAGGGTTGGCTCGTGGAGGATTTTGTTCACAATGGCCGAGGTCATAGCCTCAAGGCTCTTTTTCTGCTTGGGGGTTAGCTCGTCGCCGAAGTTTTTGAGGGTTTTTTCAAGCTCGGCGCGGCGTATCGCGTCGAACTGGTCCCTCAGCTGTCGAATGGTGGGGGTTACGTCGAGCATCTTTATCCACTTGAGGAAGGTCTCGACCTCCTCGCGGACTATCGCCTCGGCCTTGTCGGCCTCCTTGGCGCGCTCGCGCTTGTTGTCCTCGATTATTCCCTGCAGGTCGTCCACGTCGTAGAGGTAGACGTTGTCCAGCTGGTTGATGGCGGGGTCGATGTCTCGGGGAACGGCTATGTCGATGAGGAACATGGGCCGCTGTTTTCTCTGTTTCATCGCCTCGCGCACGTCTTTGGCCTCGACCACGAGGTGGGGGGCGCCGGTGGAGGAGATTACTATGTCAGCCTCGTTGAGGTGTTTGGGAAAAAGGTCGAAGGGGACGGCGGTGCCGCCGAACTGCTCGGCGAGTTTCTCGGCCCTCGCGAAGGTGCGGTTTGTTACTATCACTCGGCTTACGCCGTTTTCCACCAGGTGGGTCGCGGCCAGCTCGCACATCTCGCCCGCGCCGACGACCATTACCGTCTTGCCGGAGAGCTCGCCGAAGATTTTGCGGGCCAGCTCGACGGCGGCAAAAGAGATGGAGACGGCGGCCTGGGCTATGCGCGTCTCGGTGCGCACCCTTTTGGCGGTGCTGAAGGCCTTGTGCATGAAGCGGTTGAGGACCAGCCCGGTGGCGCTTCCCTGCTGGGCTTTCTCGAAGGCGTCTTTTACCTGCCCGAGTATCTGCGGCTCGCCCACAACCATGGAATCGAGGCTTGAGGCAACGCGGAAGACGTGCTTTACCGCGTCGGCCCCCGCGTAGAAGTAGATGTGCGGGCGTAGTTTGTCGATGGGGATAGAGTGGTGCTCGGAGACGAATTTTATTAGCGCCTCTATGCCCTCTTCGCGTGAGCGCACCGCCGCGTAGACCTCTACGCGGTTGCAGGTGGATAGTATCACCGCCTCGCGGATCCAATCCAGGCCGCGTACGGTTTTGGCTACCTCGTGGAGCTGGTCGGGTGCGAAGGCTACCTTCTCCCGTATCTCCACCGGCGCGGTTTTATGGCTTAGTCCGACTACTGCTATTTCCATGATTTCTCTTTATACGTCCGTAAAATCAACCATCAGCCGTAGATGTGGAGGCTTTTGAGGCTGGGGATGAAGATCGGCAATATGTAATTTACGCCAAGGAAGGTGAAGATGACGCTGGCAAAGCCTATTATCGACCAGACGGCGGCTTTTTTGCCGCGCCAGCCTATCGTCATCCTGCCGTGGAGGAGGGCCGCGTACAAAAACCAGGTGATGAGCGACCAGGTTTCCTTCGGGTCCCAGCTCCAGTAGGTGCCCCAAGCCTCCTGCGCCCACGCCGCGCCGGTGATTATGCCGACGGTGAGGAGGGGAAAGCCTATGGTGAGGCAACGGTAGTTGATTTCGTCGAGGACGCCTATGTTTGGCAGGCGGTGAAAGAGAGAGCCGAGGCGTTTTTGCTTAAGCTGGCGCTCCTGAATCAGGTACATGAAGCCAGCCACCGCCGCGAGCGCGAAGGCCGCGTCGCCTATGAAGAGAAACCCTACGTGCACCGGAAGCCAGCCCGAGCGTAGAGCGGGCGGAAGTTCCGATATTTCGGCGGGGGTGACCGCCGCGCCAAGGAGCATAACCATCGCCAGCGGGGTGGCGAAGGCGCCGAGGCTGGGGATGTGGTAGCGAAGCTGTATGACGAGGTAAAGGCCCAGAATCGACCAGCCGAAGAAGCTGTAAGACTCGTGGAGGGTCGTCATCGGGGCGTAGCCGCCCTCGAAGAGCCTCACGAGCAATACGACGGTGTGAAGACCGAAGGCCCCCCACGAGAGCTTGTCGGCCCACTTCCTCACCGACTCCTTCAGGGTGGTGAGGTAGGCCATTTGGCAGACGGTGGCGACGAGGTAGACCACAATCGCCAGCCGAAGGAGCCAAATACTCATGTAACCTCCCAAAAAATCACTTCATGGCGTCCGAAAACGCCCCTTGCCAGAAAAGCGCGTCGGTCTTTTGACGCGCCGCGTCGGTATTGTTGTCGGCGAGGTCTTCGACGACCCCGCTATCGAGAAGTTCGCGCATCTTTTCGGGCGCGCCCTCAAATTCCCTTTCAATGGCGAGCCTGCGAAGACCCCCCAGGAGCTTAGCCGCCCCGTCGGCCCCGTCGGGCAGCGCCGCCGCGACCCTGTCGCGCAAAAAGGCGGCCAGCGCGGGCGAGGCCCCTTCGGTGGAGAGGGCGGCGGTCACCGGCCCCTTGCGGATTACCGCGGGGACGTGAAAATCGCTCCCTTCGGGGTCGTCGGCCGCGTTTACCAGCGCGCCGGCCCGTTTTCCCGCCTCAACGGCCCTCTGGTTGGCTGCGCGGTCGTCGGTGGCGGCGAAAAGCAAAAAAACGCCCACGGCGTCTTCCGGCCTGAAGGGCCGCGCCTCCCAGTCGAGCCTGCCCTGGTGCGAAAGGGCCTGTATGTCCGCGGTGGCGCGGGGGGAAACCACCGTCACCGCCGCTCCGCATTTCAAAAGCCCCTCGACCTTGCGGCCAGCCACCGCGCCGCCTCCCACGACCAGGCATTTGACGCCCGAAATATCGATGTTCATGGGGTAGCGCAATTTTGCTTCCTTGTGCCTTTGGTCTTTCGGGGCAATTTTTTATCTTATCACTTATCGGCCAACTTTATCCAGTACCGAGGCGAAAAGAAGGGGGACTAAAATTTCGTGGGGGCCGGTGAGCCTTATGCCGCGCCCTCCGCCGGAGGTGGGCCTTCCAACCACGTTCACGCCGGGCCGGTAATTTCTTATGAAATCGAGGTCGGCGGTGGTGAAGCCGCTCACCTCGTGGCCCAGGTTCCTGACCAGGGTGAGGGCCTTGAGGAAAATCTCGGGCAGAATCACCGCGCTTCCTATGTTCAGGTACACGCCGCCCTCAAGTTCGCGCACCATCGCGCAAAAGCGCCGAAAGTCGATGAGGGAGGCCCCGCCGGTGGCCTCGCCGTCCATCGAGGAGTGCATGTGGATGATGTCGGTGCCGATGGCGACGTGGACGGTGGCCATGACCTTGTTTTTATAGGCCGCCGCCAGGAGGCTCTTGCCGCGGTGGGGGAGATTCTCCTCCCAGATCGCTTCTCCGACAGCCTCGCCAATGCCCTTGCCCCTTGCGTAGCCCTCTTTTATCACGCGGTTGAGCCAAGAGGAGGTCTCGGCGGCCATGCCGAAGCGCCCCGCGCCTAGGACGTCGCCCACCTCTTCCGAGGAGTGGCCCGCTAAGGCCAGCTCGAAGTCGTGAACTATCCCCGCGCCGTTTAGGGCGACCGAGGTAATTATTCCGCGCTCCATCAGGTCGGCGTAAAGGGGGCCGAGGCCGACCTTTATGTTGTGCGCCCCCATGGCGAGCGCCACCGTTTTGTTGTTTTTGTGGGCGGCGGCTATCGCTTCGGCGAGGGCTTTCAGCTCCTCGGCCTGCAAAAAGGCGGGGAGGCTTTCAAGGAAATCGGCGAAGGAGGAGCCGGGGGCGTAGGGCTTTTTAAAGGCCTCGACGCTCACCTTGGATTTTCGCTCGAAAATCGAGTAAGTGTTCACCGCCTCGGGCGCTAGAGTTCCCCTCGGGTCGATTTTCCTGCTCATAGGCCCCTAGGCTCCCGCCCTTGCGACGTATATCTGCTCCACGAGGTCGCAGTAGGCGTGTATCCAGGCTATATGGCACTCCTGCACGCGGGGGGTTCGCTTAGTCGGGACAGCGAAGAGGATGTCGCAACGGCCCGCCATCTTCCCGCCGCCCTCGCCGGTAAGGCCGACCGTTATCGCGCCCCTGGCCTTCGCCGCTTCGAGGGCGTCGATAATCGACTGGCTGTTTCCGCTGGTGGAGATGCCGATGGCTACGTCGCCCCTTTGCGCGAAGGCCTTGACCTGGCGGGAGAAGACGTTGTCGTAGCCGTAATCGTTTCCGATGGCGGTGAGCGAGGAGGTGTTGGTGGTTAGCGCGATGGCGGGAAGGGGGTTTCGCTCAAGCAAAAAGCGCCCAACGAACTCCGCCGCAAGGTGCTGGGCGTCCGCCGCCGAGCCGCCGTTGCCGAAGACTAAAACCTTGCCGCCCGCAAAGAGGCCGTCGACGGTCTTTTGGGCCAGGTCAACGGTGGCTGGGGCGGTTTCTGGGATGAATCTGGTCAAAAGCGAGGCGGTGAAGGCCGCATCGTCCGAAAGTTTTTTTATGAACTCTTCCCTTTTCACTTTTTTCGCTCCTGATCGTTCGCCAAAGCCTTAAAAAAGTGAAAGTTAGCCGCAACGGGCCGCCCGTGTCAAGTTTAGCCGAAAGCCCCCTCCCCAAGCGCCTTGCAAAGCCACCTTTCGAACTCCTCGCGGGTGGGCGTGGGGAGGTTGGCGAGGGT
>SRXB01000430.1 GCA_009724975.1 bacterium
GAGGCTGTCCTGCCGGAAGAGATAACCAGCGTTTTTGACCGCCTCGCCAACATATCGACCTCTTACACCCACTACATCCTGCAAACTCTATGGCCCGCAAAGCTTGTCATAACAAACAGGGCCACCTCTAACAACTACGAGGGGCTTGCGCTGGCGGCGGCGGCGACAGCGCTCATACTTGTCACCGCCGCCTGCCTCATTCGCCCGAAAAAAGCGCCATGGGCCGCCTTCGGATGGAGCTGGTACCTAATCACGCTCTTTCCTGTGAGCGGGATAATTCCGGTGGGGCTCAACTTCACCGCCGACAGGTTCACCTACCTTCCCGCCATCGGTCTCGTCATCATTTTGGTGTGGGGAGCAGCCGCCCTCGTGCGGGGGCGAAGGGAGCTGACCAGGGCGGCGGTAGCGCTTTTCGCGATAGCGGCGGTCGCCCTCGCGACAGCCTCGGCAAAACAGGCCTCACGCTGGAGAGACGGCATAACCCTCTTTCGGCACGGCGTTGAGACGACGGGCGGGGATTACTTCTCCCGCAGGCTCCTCGGCGTGTCTTATTTCAATCTGGGCCAACTTGAAAAAGCCTTCGGTGAGCTGGTCGTCTCCTCACAGAAACAGCCTATGGATTACATGGTCAAAAAATTCCTCGGCATAATCCTCTACAGGGCCAGAAGATACGAGGAGGCGCAGGATACCTTCCTGAACGTCCTGAAACTCATGCCTTACGACGCCGAATCCACGATGCTCGCAAGGGGCCACGTGGTACTGACCAGCATCATGCTAGGGGACAAGGCCCGGGCGACCTCCCACCTTTGCTCCATGCTGGAAGTAAATCCGGGCGACTGGGTGTCGAACTCGCTGATGAATATAGTAACCGGCGACCAGCGGGTCTTTGACGAGGTGCGGGCTTACTTAATCAACCAAAAATCCCCCCTTGGAGGAGGCCCCGAGATAGAAAAGGACCTCGCCATGGCGGCCGCCATAGCCGAGCAGAAGAACGAGACCGAGGCGGCGATAAGAAACGCTCTCTACACCCCCCACGTGCCGGATTACAACGTGGGAATACCGCTCGACCTCATGCGGCTGGGCAAATCCGGCGCGGCGGCCTTCGTCTTCGAGCTCATCGCCGAAAAGCCCTTCGAGGAGGCGAAAAAAAACCTGGCGGCGGGCGAGGCGGCGAACGACTTCGAGGCCATGCGCATCCTCCTTGACCGACGTACCATCGAGCTGGCCGGAAAAGCCCTTGAAAAGCGCCCCTCCGACCACACCGCGCTCTTTCACATGGCTTGGTGTCAGGCCGACCTCGGATTACTGGAGGAAGCTAAGGCCAATTACGAAAAATCGCTGAGTCTCCAGCCGGACTACCTGCCCGCAAAATACTGTTACGGCGGCCTGCTCTCCCGCATGGGCAAAAGCGCGGAGGCTAGAAAGGTCTTGTCCGAGGCTTTGGCCGATTCGCCTGGCCACTCGGGCGTAAATCTTCAAATCGGCCTTCTGGACCTTCGGCAGGGCGATTTCGGGTCGGCCATTGAGAGATTCGGCAAGTCGTACGC
>SRXB01000114.1 GCA_009724975.1 bacterium
CTCTCCATCCCGATTGTCCACGACAGGGAAAAAAGGGTAGAATTTTAAGGCAACGAAAGGAAGGGAATTTTATGAATCCTGCCAAGCGGCTTAAAATATTCGCGCTGGTCCTCGCCGGTGTCCTCACCTCGGGAACGGTCGGCTTCGCCCTTTTTGAAAAAATGCATTTCGCCGACGCCCTATACCTAACCGTGGTCACCGTCGCCACGGTTGGCTACGGCGACATCGTCCCGATTACCGCTGCGGGAAAATTCCTCGCCGTGATAATAATGCTGACCGGCGTCTCCACCTTTTTGGGGGTGGTGGCCGGAGCGACCGAGCTTTTGCTTGAGAGAAGGCAGGAGCAACTGCGCAAAGAGCGCCTTTGCATGGTTATAGAGATTTTCCTTACGGAAATCGGCGTCACACTCCTCAGGCACTTCGTCGCCAGCGACAAATCCGACCCGCCTTGCCTTGCCGTTGGCCAAGAGTGGGACGCGAAAAAATTCCAGGCGGCCAAGGGGTGCGTGGCTGCCCACAAATTCACCGTCTCAAGCCAAACCCTCGACCTTGGAGCGATGCGCGATTTTCTCGATTCAAAGCTCGCCATCCTCCTTCGCATACTTGAAAACCCGAACCTCGGCGACCACGAGGACTTCACCGAGATGCTCAGGGCCGTCTTCCACCTTAAGGCCGAGCTTTCATCGCGCGGCGACCTTTCAGCACTTCCGGAAACCGACATAAACCACCTTGTGGGTGACATCAACCGCGCCTACACCGCCCTTTCCGGCGTCTGGCTCGACCACATGCTCTACCTCAAAGGCCATTACCCCTACCTTTTCAGCTTTTCAGCGAGGACGAATCCCTTCGTAAAAGACGCATCGCCGGTGGTGCTGAAGTGAAAAATCGCGGTTCGGCTAAACCGTGTAATCCGTGCGAGCCCCTTTCGCGTCGAAAAGGTGAAAAGGAGCTTGAATGGATATTTTTGCTCAAACCGCGCTCTCCCTCGGGAATATCGGGTCCGGCCACGCTGAAGCCATCTCCCGGAAATCCCCGATGACCGACGCGGAATTCGAGAGATTTGTCGCCGAAAACCAGGAGGGTGCGCTAAGGCTCGCCTTTTCCTACCTGAAGGATTGGGACGAGGCCAGGGACGCCGTGCAGGACGGCTTCGTGAAAGCCTACCGAAACATCTCCTCGTTTCGCGGAGACTCTTCACAAAAGACCTGGTTTTACAGGATAATGGTAAACCAACTCAAAGACAGCCTCCGCCGCAAGAAGGTGCGGGAGGTCGTCTCCTCCTTCGCCGCCGTCTTCACCAGGGACGGCGAGGAGGAAAGGGAACTTGACCCCGCGGGCGACTCGCCGGGCCCCGACGAAAGGGCCGAGGCGAACTCCATTCGCAGCGATTACCACAGGGCCATAGCCAAACTGCCGGAGCGGCAGCGCCAGGTCGCAACCCTGCATCTGGACTCGGGGCTTACCCTCAAGCAGGCGGCGGACACCCTTGGAATAAGCGAAGGCGCGGCAAAGGCTCATTATTTCAGGGCGGTTCGCTCGCTTCGCGAAGAACTCTCATCCTGGAGGGAGGGAGAATGAAAAATCCTCGCTTTTGCAGCGAGCAATACGAAGAGGCCTTCTCGGCGCTGGTATGGGCCGGGGAATCCGATCCGGCCCTCTTTTCGCATATGGAAGAGTGCCAGCGGTGCAGGGAAGCCTACGCGGCCGAGGAATCTCTCTTCAAAAAAACGCGCCTCGGCCTTGAGGAACTCCCCCTTAAGGCATCTTTCGGCCTTAGCGACGCCATTTTCGAGCGCACCACCAAAAAACAGCGCGCCTCCACCAAATGGATGCTTCCCACCGGAGCGCTGGCTGGCGCGATGGCCACCGCGGCGATCTTCATCTACGCCTCCGGCAGCCAAACAGGCCGCAACGCCCAGACAGCCGAGCTCCAGAGCCAGCTCGAACCCATAACCTTCGCGGAAGTTGACATGGAAGTGCTTGAAAACATGGAGCTTCTGGAAAACATGGAGCTTCTGGAGGTCCTTGACGGGCTCGACAAGCTCGGGGGCGGATGAAGATGCCAAAATCCGAACTTAAGCTGACCGACGCGGAGCTAAAAGAGATAAAAGCCAACCTCGACTTTTTCCTCCAGATGGATAAAGCCGAGGAGTTTGCCCAAAATCCGCTTTGGGACGCCCCGCCGCCGACCCAAGGAGAGAAGAATGATCCCGCCAAGCGGCCATGAGATGACGCGCCGCGAGGCTCTGTGTTTTCTCGGAGCGCTGGCCGTTTGCGCCATCTTCCCGAAATCCGGATTTGCCGCGCGGGAAGGCTCCGAGGCCGATGACAGGTGGAACGCCCTCTCCGAGGAGGAGAAGGTACGCGTTTTGAACAATTACCGCCGCTGGAAGCAGATGAACCGCGACCAAAAAGAGGTGGTTATGGTCCGCTACCGCAGGTGGTGCACCATGTCGCCCGAACAGCGCGGCTTCATGCACGCAAACGCCGCCCGCTGGCGGCAGATGACCCCAGAGGAGCGCGACTGGCTGGCGGCCAACCTCCACCGCTACCGCGAGATGAACCAAAGACGCCAGGAACAGCTCTCGCGCCTTATGGAGGGGCTCAGGCGCATGGAGATGGAGCAGCGCATCCGCACCATTTCAAGGCTCAAGCAGTGGAACAGGCTGACCCCGCTCGAGCGCATGGAAGTAAAGCAGTGTTTCGAGCAGTGCGGCTGTCCGGTCCCGTAAGCCGGAATCCAAAAAGGCAAAAAAAGCGAAGGGCCGTCAGCGGCCCTTTTTCTTTTCCGAAAAGCGTCGCACGCCGAAAACAAAAAAATTCACCCGCGAGATTTGCTCCTATGCGCTGCCCTTCTTTAAGCTAAAATGATTGTATCGCGCCGAACCGGCCGACGGGTTCCCTCTGAAGGAGAGCGCCGATGCAAAGTCATTCAAAGCCGATCATGGAAAGGATAGGGTGGCTCTTTGAACTGGCCGAGCGCCACTCCAGGGAATTCAAAAGCCCCGAGGCGTATCTTGCGCGGGAGCGCTACACCTCGCTCCACCCCACCGCCATCGCGGTCCTCAAGTGCATGGACGGGAGAATAAACATCCCCGTGGCCACCCAGACGCCCATCGGCATAATCCAGCCCTTCAGGAACCTGGGCGGAATCTTCGATCTGGGCTGGCCGCACCTGGGCGAGGTGCTTGCCAGCCACGTAACCGCCAAGGTGGCCGCTGGAAGGCGGGTGCTGATCTTCATCACCTACCACTTTTCGCGCGGAGAAAGCCACCGAGGCTGCACCGGCTTTGGCTACGACACCCAAAGGGCCATCGCACACACCTATGAGGTAAAGCGTCAGGCGGAGCACATCTTCGGCAGGAGCCACGGCACCGTTTACCCCATAGTGTGCGGCTTCGAGACCGACGAGGACGCGCTCATACTCCACGGCGAAAGCGGAGAGAAGCTGGACGTCTCCACCATCGCGCCCGCCGACGCCGACGCGCTGATGCCAAGGCTGGCCTCCCTTTACCCCGACATGGCCGATCAGGTGCGCCAGGACATACTGCCTCTCATACTCGGCAACATCGAGCACATAGCCAAGGTCCGCCAGAGCCCGCGCCTGCTGGACATAGAGCACCGCGAATGGATGATATGTCTCGGCAGGGGTTTCGACTTCCTCCACACCCCGAACCTCGCCCTAATCATAGGCCCTTACAGCCCCGACCTCGCCGACCCGATAAGAAAGGCCGCCTCGATAATCGAATCTAACATGAAAGCCGGACGGATTCCGGACGACGGCTTTTTGCTCTTAGCCTCGGTGCCTTACGGGGAAATAGGAGTCGACCGCGCCAGGGCGGAATTGAAATCGCTCTTTTTGTCGAAATTTGCGGAAGAGGTGATAACGCGGGATTTTCCGGGACTCTCGGCTAAAATGTACACTCACACCGCCGTCCTCGACTGGCGGATACGCGCCCTTGAGAGAGTGGGCGTTCCCTAATCCCCGCCCTTCCAGTGGCACATGCCGCACATCTTCTTGTCATTGTCGACCCGAAGACGCTTGGGATAGCCCTTGGGATCGTAATGGGGCTGGTGGCACGTGCTGCAGACCACCTCGCCGTTTTTAGCCAGCGGCAGCGAGGGATCGACCCTGATTATGCTCGTGGGCTTTTGCATGTGGCTCTTGCCCACGGGGTGGGGCTTGACCTCGTGGCAATGTATGCAGACCATTACGGGAACGGCCATCAACGTCGCCTCCATGCCCTTAACCGGCCTGGTTTCGTGGCATTTCACGCACTGGTCGGGGTCGGTGACGTGCGGATTGACCTTCGCGTATTCCGCCCTGTCGTGGCAAGTCCAGCAAAGGGTGCTGTCGTAGCTCACCGGATTATAATAGCGCATCGTCATTTTGTGCTCGCCGGTAGAGCAGCCGGTGTCATGGCAGGTTGAGCAATCTATCTTTTCCTCGAAATCCAGCGGCAGGCTGAGCGGGGAGGCGGCCAACCGCTTTTTCATCGCTTCGGGCAACTCCACCCCGTTTGGATGGTGCCCCCTATCGGTCACGTGGCAGGAAACGCAAAGTACCGTGATGTCTCCCTTGTAGCGCAGATTAATGCCGGCAACCCGAATCTTGTCCGGCGTCGATTCGGCGTGACAGGCAGGGCAGGCGAAATAATTTGGCTTGTGGGGGCTTTCGTTCTTCCCCCGTTCCATGAAAATAGCGTACTCGCTCTTTATATAATGGGTTGTGGCCGTGGTGCCGTGGGGATCGTGGCAGGTTATGCAGCTCCACTCACCGTTTTTGTCGCGAGGCAGCTTGGGCGGAATCGAAAGGACAGGGTCGATGTTTCGCGGGTGATTCTTGGCCGTGGCCCCGTGACAGAAATCGCACAGCTTCACCACCCTAACCCTCAAGGTCGATTCCGCCTCGGCCGTATTTGAGGGAAGCCTTTTGTGGCAGAAAGTGCAGCGCGGGTCGCCGGTCCGTGCGCTGTGGGGGTTGGTTCGCTCGCGGGTCAGGCCGTGGCAATTGGCGCAATAGGTCCCCCTGCCCTTCCTGAAGCCGTCCCCCGCGTCATTGAGATAAAAATCCTCCCTGGAGCCCCCGTGTATCTTGTGGCAGGTGAGACACAGCATCCTGCCGTCATTCGAGAGCCTAAATCCCTTTGCAAGCGGTGCCTGCGGGACCATTCCGATCGGGTGGATATTCTCGTCCGCCTCGTGACACTTGTCGCAATCAATGTATTCGCCCGAAAAATCGGCCTCGGAAGTGGTCTTTGGGTGGCAATCGGCGCAGGAAAGCTCGCTTTGGTGGCTCCCAGAAACCTTTTCAAGCGCAAAAGCCGAGAATGCCGCAGCGAAGACTATCATCAGAACCGCGAAAAGCCTTCTCATTGGCTACCCCCCAGCTTGACCAGCAGATTGACCAGCTCCATGCGTGCCTGCTGGTCTTCCTGTTCAGGGAAGCGGGCGAGATTGTCCATCAGAACCATTCTCGCCCTATCCTTATCGCCAAGCGCGATAAGAACCCGGGCCATTTCGATGCGTATCCAATAAGTTTTCGGATTATCGGGATAAAAACCCAAAATCTCGTCGTAAACCCTAATAGCCTCGCCAGTTTTCCCAAGCTCGGCCAAAAGCCGCGCCTCAAGCTCGCGACCGGGCAGATACCTTGGCGCTATCTCCTTTAGCTTTTCTATACGCCCAAGAGCCTTTTGCCTGTCGCCGGAGCGGTGCAGGACCTGCGCCTCGTTATAGCCGGTGATGCGAGTGAATACGCTGCGAAGGTTGAAGCGGGCCTCTGAAAAGGCCCCGTCGGAATCAAGGGCCTTCTTGAAATAGACAACCGCCCGATCGTACTCGCCCATGTAGTAATAGGCGATGCCTATTGCGTTAAGAACCTCGGCCATCTTTTCATATTCTGGCCTGATATCCTTGTACTTCTCCAGCGAAGCTATCGCCTTTAGGTACTCTCCACCCTTTAGCAACAAAAAACCCTGATACAGATATACGTCGAAAACTTCCGGCGCAAGCGACTCGGGCTTTGAAACCAAAATCCTCTCGATGACCTTGGTGTAAGCCTCGTTAGCGGCCGAATAATTTCGCATCGTCTTTTCGAAAATGGCTTGATTCGCCCTGCCTATGCCAAGAACAGGCAATATCGAAGAGGGATCGGCCTTGTCGGCCGCGAAGAAAAGGGGGATGGCGGCGTAGGGGTCGCCGGAGCGCAAAGCCGTCATGGCGTCTTTGTAGACCGAACGGGAGTAGCGCTCGTCATCGGTCTGGGATTTGGCCGAGAAAGCCATTCCGGTGAAGACCAAAAGCACTATTACGGCTAAAAACCCTGCCTTTTTCATCTAAATTTTCCCGTAAGGAGTGATGCCCACTAAAAATTCTATCAGCGCTGGCAAAACCCACAAGCCCCGAGCCCAAAAAAGAAAAACCCCGTCTCGCGAAGGGGTTTTCAGAAAAAAGCTCGGCAACCTACCTCGTCGCGAAGAGCGGGAGGTCGCCGGAGGTAGCGGAAGGCAACTCGTCGTAATCAAAAAATTCCAGGCCGGAATAAACTTCCGACTCCCTGCCTCGAAACTCGTAAAGGACCTTGCCTATCTGGCTTGACCTGGTCTCCCCGAACTCCAGGGCTATGCCGAAAACACGGCCCACCCCTAGGAACTCCTCGCCCTTCACGAGGCACCCTCCCTGGCCCAATTGGCTAAGTTCAAGCGTCAACGGCGAATTCTCGTC
>SRXB01000115.1 GCA_009724975.1 bacterium
ACTTCGTCGCGGGTGGCGGTCTCGGGGAAGTTGACGGTCTTGGAGACGGCGTTGTTGGTGTGGCCCTGGAAGGCCGCCTGCATCTTTATGTGCTCTTCGGGGGTGATGTCGTGGGCGGTGACGAAGGTTTTCTTCGCCTCTTCCGGCACGTTGTCCAGGTGGCTCAGCGCCTCGCCCTTGGCGAGTATCTTCATAAGCTCTTCGGAGTAGAAGCCGCCCTTTTTCGCCGCCGCCTCGAAGACGGGGTTTATCTCCAGCATCTCGGTTCCGTCCATCACGCGGCGGATGAAGGCGAGCGAGAAGAGGGGCTCTATGCCGCTTGAGCAACCCGCGAGGATGGAGATGGTGCCGGTGGGGGCGATGGTGGTGCGGGTGGCGTTGCGCACGGGGCGCGCGCCCTTGGTGTCGTAGACGGAGCCCTTGAAGTTGGGGAAGGCTCCCCTCGCCTTGGCGAGGGCGCGGCTGGCCTCCATAGCCTCGTTGTCGATGTATTTCATCACGCGGCCAGCAAGCTCAAGCGATTCGGCGGAGCCGTAGGGGACTCCGAGCTTGTAGAGAAGGTCGGCCCAGCCCATGATGCCGAGGCCTATCTTGCGGTTGGAGCGCGTCATTTCGGCTATTTCCGGCAACGGGTAGCGGTTTATGTCTACGATGTTGTCGAGAAAATGCACCGCCTCGCGCACCGTGGCCCCAAGCTTTTTCCAGTCCAGGTCGCCGTTCTTGTTCATCCTGGCGAGGTTGAGCGAGCCGAGGTTGCATGATTCGTAGGGAAGTAGCGGCTGCTCGCCGCAAGGGTTTGTGGCCTCTATCTCGCCGATGGCGGGGGTGGGGTTGTCGCGGTTCATGCGGTCGATGAAGATTATGCCGGGCTCGCCGGTGGCCCACGCCGACTCCACTATCTGGTCGAAGATGAGGCGGGCGCGAAGCTTTTTGGCGGCCTTGCCGTCGCGGGGGTTGATAAGGTCGTACTCCTCGTCGGAGCGGACCGCCTCCATGAAACTCTCGGTGATTGCGACCGAGAGGTTGAAATTTATCAGCACCGACTTGTCGTTCTTTACCGAGATGAACTCCTCTATGTCGGGGTGGTCGACCCTCAGCATCCCCATGTTGGCGCCGCGTCGGGTTCCACCCTGCTTTATCATCTCGGTGGCGGTGTCGAAGACCTTCATGAAACTGATCGGGCCGCTGGAGACGCCGTTGGTGGAGCGCACCACGTCGTTTTTCGGGCGTATGCGGCTGAAGGAAAAGCCAGTGCCGCCGCCGGACTTGTGAATGAGGGCGGTGTTCTTCACCGTCTCGAAAATCGACTCCATGGTATCGCCCACGGGAAGGACGAAACACGCCGAAAGCTGGCCCAGCTCGCGCCCCGCGTTCATCAGGGTCGGGGAATTTGGCATGAACTCAAGGGCCGCCATCATGTCGTAGAACTTTTCGGCCACCGCCTTCACGTCCGCGCCCTTGTCGTACTTGGCGTCGGCCTGCGCCACCGCCCACGCGACGCGGGCAAGCATCTCCGAGGGGGTCTCGGTCATCGTTCCCGCCTCGTTCTTGCGAAGATACCTGCGTTCGAGGACAGTAATCGCATTGTCTGAAAACGCGGGGGCGGGGCGGGTGGTGACGAGATCCTTGATCGCGCCCGAAGCGGACTGAGCCATAAAAAGCCTCCTTGAAAAACCTGGAAAGCCGAAAAAAGCCTTTTTCTCGGCGAAAGCAAAAACACCATAAATTGGGGGATGGTAAAGATGATGCCACAATATTTAGTGGCGCGAAGATTTTCAAGCAAAAAAAGAGCGCCTCACGGGGGAGACGCTCTTTAATTTTTCGCAACCATTTATAACCAAAGAGGTTTTATTAATTCAGATTATTTTTGGCCCTTCTCCGGAAAGGGTTGAGCCTGCTTTTGGGTTTGCCCCTCCCCTCCTGGGCCTGCACGTCGCCATCGGTGAACATGGAGGGAGGGAGGACCGACCGGGCGTCCTTGAAGACCTTCTTGGCGCGCGATATGCGCTCTATCGCCTCGCGCATGCGCTCGATCTCGCGCTGGTTCTCCTCGATGCGGGAGATTAGCGCCTTTATCTCGTCGTCGGCGAAAAAATCCTCGCTTCCGGCCAGGTGGGTGGAGACCACGAGGCTGCCAAGGTCGCGCAGGTCGCCCTTTAGCTTTTTGGAAAGCGCGCTTATCCGCATCTTCTTTTTCATGATGCGGCTTTTTTTGGATGTTTCGAAGGCCAGCAGGGAAAGCCCCTTGCCCGGCCCCTTTAAAAACTTCGCCATCACCTCTCCGTCAGTGGTCTGAACCCCTGTGAATCTATTACCAACCCCGCCCCCTGTCAAGCCGACGCCTTTTTCGGCGGCGCATCTTTGTGTTACCCTCTTTGGACGATGAAAAAGAAAAGCGGTGAGGCCCAGCGCCTGGAAAAAATCCTAGATACCCTCACGCATGGAGGCAAAGCGCCAAAACCCGGGCTCGACTACGCCTCGGCGTGGGAGCAGCTTGTAGCCACCATTCTCTCGGCCCAGTGCACCGACGAGAGAGTCAACCTCACCACCCCCGCCCTCTTCGCCGCCTACGCGGGGCCAAAAGAGCTGGCGAATGCGAAGGTGGAAGATGTGGAGCTAATAATCCGCTCCATCGGCCTTTACCGGAACAAGGCCAAAAACATAGTAGAAACGGCGAAGATAATAACCGAAAAGTTCGGGGGCGAGGTCCCGCCGGTGCGCGAAGAGCTTGAAAAGCTTCCCGGGGTAGGACGCAAGACCGCCTCGGTGGTGCTGGCCCAGGGTTTCGGCGTACCGGCCTTCGCCGTGGACACCCACGTGGGCCGCGTCTCTACCCGCATGGGGTTTTCCCCCTCCCCCGACCCGCTGGTGACGGAAAAACATTTGACCGCGCTCCTTTTGCCGGAAAAATGGCGCGACGCCCACCTCATCCTGATAAACCATGGCCGCAAATACTGCATGGCCCGCTCGCCCGACTGTGAAAACTGCCCCGTCGGCGCCCTCTGCCCCGCGATAGGGGTGAAAAGAAAAAATGAAACCGGCGGTTGACCTCGCCTACCTCCTCCGGTCGGTCAAATACCGCGATTCGGATCTGGTTGTAACGATACTGACCCGCTCCCACGGCCCCGTCGCCCTTCTGGCGAGGGGTGCGAGAAAATCGAAAAAGCGCTTCGGCGGCGCGCTGGACTATGGCCGCCTCTTCAGCGCCGAATTCACCCTCCCGAAAGAGAGCGGCCTCGGGACACTCTCCTCGGTGGCCCTCAAAGAGGATTTCCCCGTCGCCGTGGCGACCCTTGAGGGCCACGCGGCGGTGGGCCACGCTCTGGAAGTGTTGCGTCTCCTCGCAAGGGAGGGCGACCAAAGCCCCGAGCCCTTCTCCCTTCTCGACGCATTCCTGCGCGCCCTCCAAAAAGGCGCCGACCCTTTAAGCCTCGCCCGCGTCTTCCAGATAAAGGCGGCGGCGCTGGCCGGATACTCCCTCGCCGACCCTTTTTGCGCCTCCTGCGGAGAAAAGCTGGAGGAAAAAGCCTTCTTCGAGGGTGGAAAGCTCCACTGCGGCCAATGCCGCCCACCGAGCGCGGCTACTCTCTGCGCCGGAGCGCTTAAAACGGTGGTGGCGGCGGCCTCGCTCGCCCCCGCATCCCTCGGGTCGCTAAAAATCTCGCGGGTGATAGACTCTGAACTGGGCCCCTTCATCGAGGAGAGGCTGACCAGAGCCCTTGGGGGCGAGCCAAAATCCCTCGCCGCCCTGAGGGCTCTTCTCGCCGATTGACCCGACGCACAGAAATCTGCTAGAATTTCTGGTTCCACAAACCAGCGCCCGCGAAACTAAAATCGGGCGCCAAAAACCAAGAAGGAGTACCCATATTGCGTTCCAAAGCACTTAGCGGAAAATGGTTTCTGGCCCTTGGGGCCTCAAGCGGCTTCGGCGCGGCCACCTGCAGGCGCATGGCGAAGGCGGGCATGAACATTTTCGGCGTTCACCTCGACAGGAAGCAGAGCATGCCCGCGGTGGAGGCGCTCATCGACGAGTTGAAGGCCGAAGGTGTTCAAGTCCACTTCTTCAACGTGAACGCCGCCGACGCGGACAAGCGCGCCGAGGTCCTCGACGAGTTCCGCGAAATCGTCGGAAGCAACGTCAAAATCCGCGTCCTGATGCACACCCTCGCCTACGGGACACTCAAGCCCTTCGTCGACGACAACGCCGCCAACCAGATAAACCAGTCCAACATGGACATGACCTCCAACGTCATGGCCCACAGCCTGGTCTACTGGGTGCAGGACATTATGGCCCGCGACATGTTCGAGAAAAACTCGCGCATCTACGCCATGACCTCCTCCGGCGGAACCCGCATAATGCCCACCTACGGCGCGGTATCGGCGGCCAAGGCCGCCCTTGAGTCGCACTGCAGGCAGCTCGCGGTGGAGCTTGCCCCCTACGGCATTACGGTAAACGCGATCCGCGCTGGAGTCACCGACACGCCGGCGCTGCGCAAAATCCCGGGCCACGAGGAGATGCTGAACCTCGCCATCTCCAGAAACCCCTCCGGCAGGCTCACCACTCCCCAGGACGTGGCGGAGGCGATAGCGGTCTTATCCGAGCCGGGCACCTACTGGATGACCGGCAACACCATCGGCGTAGACGGCGGCGAAGACATAGTAGGTTAATGCAATCTGGCCCCGTGGCGGGGCCCTAAACCCCGCCACGGCCTTTTCGCCAGATAAAAAATTTCAACTTTGGAGGAAAAAATGACCTTTCAGGAGGTTATACTCCGGCTTCAGGAGTTCTGGGCCAAAAAGGGCTGCGTCATCGCCCAGCCTTACGACATCGAAGTCGGCGCGGGAACCATGAACCCCCATACCTTCCTGCGGTGCCTTGGGCCGGAGCCGTGGAACGTCGCCTACGTGGAGCCCTCAAGAAGGCCCACCGACGGGCGCTACGGGCAAAACCCCAACCGCCTCCAGCACTATTACCAGTACCAGGTCATTTTGAAGCCCTCCCCCGACGACATACTTGAGCAATACCTCGACAGCCTGCGCGCGCTCGGCATCGACCCTCTGGACCACGACATACGCTTCGTCGAGGACGACTGGGAATCCCCCACCCTCGGCGCGTGGGGCCTCGGCTGGGAGGTATGGCTCGACGGCATGGAAATCACCCAGTTCACCTACTTCCAGCAGGCGGGCGGCATAGATTGCAGGCCCGTGAGCGGCGAAATCACCTACGGCCTTGAGCGCATAGCGATGTACCTGCAGGGCGTCGACAACGTCTACGACCTCGTCTGGACCGAAGGGGTCCTCTACGGCGACGTCCACCACCAGGGCGAGGTTGAGGGCTCTACCTACAACTTCGACGAATCGGACGCCGACATGCTCTTCAAGCTGATGGACATGTACGAGGGCGAGGCGAAAAGGCTCCTGGAGAAGGGACTGGTCCTCCCTGGCTACGATTACACCCTCAAGTGCTCGCACACCTTCAACCTTCTGGACGCACGCGGCGCGATAAGCGTAACCGAGCGCACCCGCTTCATCGGCAGGGTCCGCGACCTGGCCCGCACCGCGGCCTTCGCCTACGTCGCCCAGCGCGAAGAGATGGGCTACCCCCTCATCAAGAACAAGGAAGGTGCGTGATGAACCTCGGCGAGCTTATTTTCGAGATTGGAACCGAGGAGATTCCCGCCGGATTCGTCCCGCTGGCACTCTCCTCCCTGAAGCAGATTGCCGGAGCCTCCCTTTCGGCGGGCCGCGTGCCCTTCGAGGAGATCAACGTCTACGGCACCCCCCGAAGGCTGACCCTCCACATCACCGGCCTCGCACTCACCCAGCCCGACGCGGTCGAAGAGGTGTTGGGCCCCTCCGTCACGGTCGCCTTCGGCCCCGACGGCGCGCTCACCAAGGCCGGAGAGGGGTTCGCCCGCTCCAAGGGCGCCGCCCCCGCCGACATTTACCGCGTCGTCACCGACAAGGGCGAATACATAGCGGTCAAAAAGACCCTCAAGGGTTGCGATACCGCCCTCCTCCTCAAGGAGGAACTGCCAAGGTGGATGGCCAAGATACCCTTTCGCAAGTCGATGCGCTGGGGCTCGGGCGAAACCGCCTTCGCCCGCCCCATACACTGGATATTGGCGCTGCTGGACGGCGAAATTGTCGATTTCGAGTACGCCGGAGTCAAAAGCGGCAGGATGATAAAGGGCCACCGCTTCCACTCCACCGGCTACTTCGAGGTGATGGACGCCCCCGACTACTTCAGGAAGCTGCGCGAGGCGTCGGTCATCCTCTCGCAGGACGAGCGAAAAGAGATAATAGCCTCGCAGGTCACGGAAGCGGCTAAAAAGGTCGGCGGGCAGGTGCTGATGGACGAGGAGCTCCTCGACACCGTCACCTTCCTCGTCGAGCAGCCCACCGCCGTCACCGGCAGCTTCGAGCCGCACTACCTCGAACTGCCCCGCGAGCTTTTGATCCTCTCCATGAAGACCCACCAGAAGTATTTCGCGGTCACCGACGGCGAGGGCAAGCTCCTCAACCACTTCGTGACGGTCTCCAACACCGCCGCCCGCGACCTTTCCGTGGTGGCGAGGGGCAACGAGAGAGTCCTTAGGGCGCGCCTTTCGGACGCCAGCTTCTTCTTCGTCGAAGACCAGAAAATCAGCCTTGAGGAGCACGCCGAGGAGCTTAAGCGCGTGGTCTTCCAGTCAAAGCTCGGCACCAGCTGGGAGAAGATGGA
>SRXB01000431.1 GCA_009724975.1 bacterium
AACCACCTCGCGTCGAGGCCAAAGAGGGCGTAATCAAGGGCGAACGAATACTTCAGTAGGGGACGCCCGTCGATGGTGCTTCCGGCGGGAGCCTCGAAGGAAATTGGCCAGAGGCTTCTAATCCCCGCGTTTTGGGTGATGTTTATCTGGTCGTCAAGATAAAAGGGGGCCTTCAGCCCCGGAAGATAAACGGCGAAAACCAGCGTCGCCAGCAGAGCGGCCAGTAAAAGCGTCCTTGCGCCGGAAACGGATTTTCGCCAGGGGAAAAAATCAGCCAAAGGAAATGTCCCGCGATAAAAACGCGTCAAATTGTTGCCCGCGCATGTAAAAAAATGATTTTGCTGTGGTATTATAAGGTAAACTGCTGTAGAAGGCATTCTCCCTTAACCTGAAAGACAAAACAAACAGCAAAAGGGCCTTGGCCTCAGCCAACGGCCCTTTTTTATTCAGATAAACGGCCCAAAAATAACTTTTGGCCGCCAAACAAGGCAAAAAATGGAAACCGAAAACAAAGAAATCACCACCTTCGGCGAAATGGGTCTTAGAGATTCCCTCTTAAAGGCCATCTCCGACACCGGCTACGAAGCCCCCACCCCCATCCAGATAAAAACCATACCCGCCCTCATGTCGGGCCGCGACATCATGGGTCAGGCGCAGACCGGCACCGGCAAAACCGCCGCCTTCGCCCTCCCCCTTCTTGAAAAGATAAACCTCGCCTCCCCCGCGACGCAGGGCCTTGTGCTCGTACCCACCCGCGAGCTGGCCATACAGGTTTCGGAGGCGTTTTTAACCTACTCCAAACACCTCGGCGCGGTGAGCGTCCTTCCCATCTACGGCGGCCAGCCCTACCCCATCCAGCTAAGGCGTCTCCACGCCGGCGCGCACGTCGTAGTAGGCACCCCGGGCCGCGTGATGGATCACATGAGGCGCGGAACCTTAAAGCTCGACGGCCTGAAGATGCTGGTGCTGGACGAGGCGGACGAGATGCTGCGCATGGGCTTTGCCGAAGACGTGGAATGGATACTGGCCCAGACCCCCGAGGGCCGCCAGAGCGCGCTCTTTACCGCAACCCTCCCCCCTCGCATAAAATCCATCGCTAAAAACTACCTCAAGGACCCTATGACGGTCGAGATAGCGCACCAGACCCGCACCGTCCCCACCATCGACCAGTTCTACCTCAACCTCGCCGAAAACCAGAAACTCGACGCCATAACCCAGATAATGGCCTACGAGAAGATGGAGGCGGCGATAGTCTTCGCCCGCACAAAGACCGGCGCGGCTGACCTTTCGCAAAAACTGATGGCGCGCGGAATACTCTGCGAGGCCCTCCACGGCGACATGAGCCAGGCCCAGCGCGAACAGCTCATAAGAAAGCTCAAAAACAGGATGGTCGACGTGGTGGTGGCCACCGACGTCGCCGCTCGCGGCCTCGACATCGACCACATCTCCCACGTCTTCAATTACGACATGCCCAACGACGTGGAGGTTTACGTCCACCGCATAGGCCGCACGGGCAGGGCCGGACGCGCCGG
>SRXB01000432.1 GCA_009724975.1 bacterium
GAGGCCTTTCTCTGCGGTCTTATCGCTCCGCTGGTAGCGATTGCGATTCTTTACCACAGGCAAGGCCACATTTAGCGTACGCCAAAAACAAATTTGAGGGCGAGCGACGGTCAATAAAGATCTTGGGAGTCGCTTGCCCATTTTTCCCTTGCCTCCGACCCGCCCTTTTGCCGCAAAACTAAGCCAAAGCCCCTTGCCCATTGACATATCCGTCTGTTTGGTAGAAGATTCAGCGATAAAGAGCCATATTTTCGCCAAAATCGCCCGACCGGGCGAAAAAGCTAAAGTATTTGCGCTTTTACGCCGAAAATTATCTGGCCCATTTGAGACGGAGCATCAAGATGGAATTCGTTCTATCCGAAAAAACCCTTCAGGAAATCGACAAGGTGCTTGACGAGGACCTGCTCTCCTCCGGCGCTTCCTGCGCGATGCTGGTCGACCGTTCCGGGTACCTTATCGCGAACCGCGGGGACCCCTCCGAAATGGACGTGGTCGCGCTGGCGGCCCTTTCAGCGGCTAATTACGGCGTCACCGAGGAGATAGCCAGGCTGGTCGGCGAAGACAACTTCAGCCTGCTCTTTCACAAGGGTAAAAACGAAAACATCCACTACACCAAAATCGGAGAGGACTTTTTCCTTATCACCCTTTTCGCCAAGGATGTCTCGCTCGGCCTCATGCGGCTCAAGACGGCAAAGGTAAAGACGCAGCTCGCTCCGCTACTCAGGGAGGATATCTAACCTTGTCCTTCCTTGACCTTTCAAAACGCGAAGTTCACGTTAAAATAGTCTACTACGGGCCGGGGCGCGGCGGTAAAACCACCAACCTCCTCTACATCCACAAGGCTATGACAGACGCGGTTCGCGGTCAGATGGTTTCAATAGACACCAAACAGGACCGCACCCTCTTTTTCGACTTCCTGCCCTTGAGCCTTGGCAAAATATTCGGCTTCGACATCCGCATACAGCTATTCACCGTCCCGGGCCAGGTCATCTACAACGCCACAAGAAAACTGGTCCTAAAAGGCGTTGACGGCGTCGCCTTCATAGCGGACGCCCAGGAAAGCCAGCGGGAAAAAAACATCGAAAGCCTGGAAAACCTGCGCGACAACCTCAAGGACATGGGCATAGATATCGCCCAGATTCCCCTGGTTCTCCAGTACAACAAAATCGACCTTGCTGCGGAGGGAATTCCCCTTCTCACCGTAGACCAGATGCAAGCCGACATGAATTCCGTATACAACGCGCCATACTTCACCGCCAGCGCGATAACCGGCGAGGGAGTATTCGAAACCCTGCGCGAAGTTTCCAAGTTAACGGTAAAAAATGTGGCAAGAAAGCTAATGCCCACTTTAACAGCCAAAAAATAGGAATCCACATGAATCCTGGCGACAACAGCAAAATGGGCATCGACAACATCGATTCGATGATCGACAAGGCGATAGACGATCTTTTCGTCCCGGGCGGCGCGGCAAAGCCCGCAGAGGCGGCTCCGCCTCCTCCACCACCTCCTGGATGACGGGCTTGTCCA
>SRXB01000116.1 GCA_009724975.1 bacterium
TGGCGCCGGAGATGTCGATGTCCTCCAGCAGCGGGCTGGGATAACCTCTCCAGGTATCTTTTAAAGAAAAAAATAGATTTATCCATCGGCGAGAGGGCCGGACTACTCGTCAAAAAGGAAAACGGGGGGTATTATGACCGATTCAGGGAGCGCCTCATTTTCCCGATAACCGACGCCACCGGCAGGACGGTGAGTTTCGGCGGCAGGGTTTACTCCAAGGGCGAACCCAAATACCTGAACGGCCCCGAAACCGAGGTGTTCCACAAGTCCCGCGTCCTCTACGGCCTCTTTCAGGGGGCGAAAGAGCTGAAGGCTGCGAACCGCGCAGTTTTGGTGGAGGGCTACATGGATGTGGTCATGCTCCACGAAAAGGGCTTTCGGGGTTGCCTCGCCACCCTCGGCACCGCGCTCACCCGCGAACACGTGGAGGCGATACGGCGCAGGGTAGATGAGGCGGTGCTTGTTTACGACGGCGACAACGCCGGAAAAAAGGCGATGGAGCGAAGCCTGCCGATCTTCCTCGGCGAGGGTTTTCCCGCGCGGGCGGTGGTCTTGCCGGAAGGCGAGGATCCCGATTCCTTCGCCGCAAAGGGCGGGGATTTGAATATTCTCGTCGATAAAGCGAAATCGCTGTTTGACGTATGCCTTGATTTTGTGAGAAAGAGGCACGACTTTTCCAGCGTCGAGGGCAGGCTGGCCGCGCTGGGTGAAGTGGCCCCCGCCCTATGGGCGATGTCCGACCAGCTGGGCAAGGACCTTTATATAAAGAGGGCCTGCGAAACGCTTGGGGTGGAGGAGAGGCTTCTTCGCCTTAAGATAGCCCACGGGCCGGTCCAGAAAGGGGAGGAGCCGAGGGAAGAGGATTCTTCCAGGCGGTTCGAGCCTCTGGAGAAGGCCATGGTGCGCCTTTTGCTGCAAGACACCGGCGCAAGAGTGGCCTTCATGAACGCGGGCGGTGAAAAATGGCTGGAAAACGGACTCCTGAAGGAGGCGGCTCTTTTCGCCGTCACCCGCAGGGAGGGGCCGGATTCCTTTCCCGTCGAGCAGTCACCCGAGCGCGTCAAAGAGATAATCGTCGAGCTTTTGATGGACGAGACGCCGGGCGGTTTTTCGGAACTGGCCGTGGGGCTTGAAAAAAGAAGGCTCAAAAACCTGTCGGACGAGCTCGCCAGAAGCATGCGCGAGGCGGATTCGTCCGGCGACTGGGAAAAATTTGCAAATCTGGCTAAGGAAAAAGCCGCAATCGACCGAAAAATTAGTAACGCCTGATTCCCCTGCGTTTCGGGCGGATATTTTTGATGCCGGAGTTTTAGATTAAATGGCGAGAATCAGAATAGAAGCTGTCGAAGATCTCCTCGAAGAGGGAAAGGACCGCGGTTTTCTCACCTATAGGGAGATAAACGACGCCCTGCCCGAGGACATGGTGGATCCCGAGAGCCTTGACGAGCTTATAATGATGTTCCGCGACCTCGACATAGCCGTGGTCGACGACGACGCGGTGGGCGACGACCTCCAGCAGGGCGGCGACGGCGACGGCGAGGAGGAGGCCCAAAGCGAAGAGGAGGCTTCCGGCGAGGACGAGGAGGAGGAGGAGTCCGCCGACTACGACGGCCTCTTCGAGAAGACCAACGACCCTGTCCGCATGTACCTTAGGGAGATGGGGTCGGTCGCCCTCCTCACCCGCGAGGGAGAGGTGGAGATTGCCAAGCGCATCGAGGCGGGGCTAAGCGAGGTTTTCGACGCGGCCCTCAGCGGTTCGCTCGCCGTCACCGAGATCGCCGAGCTTGGCAGAAGGCTCCGCACCGGCGAAGTGGTCCTTCGCGCAGTGGTCGACATGATGGAGGGCGACGAAGAGCCTATGGAGGGCGAGGACGAGGAGGAGTACGAAGAGCCCGTCCACGTCGAGGAGGAAGAGGATGAGGCCGCCCCCGTGGCGAAGAAGCCCCTTCTCGAAACAGCCGCGCCGGAGCCGGTTGAGATCGCGCTCGACCCCCAGCTTGAGCGCATAATCCTCACCATCGAGGAGATAAAAAACCTTGAGGCCGCCCGCGCAGAGCTCAAAAAGCTGATGGCGAAGGGCGAGTCGGTCGAAAAGTGCAAGGACGGCATCTGCCAGCTCCAAAAGGAGATGATAGTCCATTTCCGTTCGCTGAGCCTGCGCGAGCAGGTAATCGACAGGATAGTCGAGCGCTATTTCCAGCTGGCGGAGAAGGTTAAGGCCACCGAGCTCGCGCTGAAGAGGCTCCAGTCTTCCCTTGGGCTCCCGCCCCGCGAATTCGTGGTCCTTTGCGACAGCCAGAGCCTTCGCGATGTTTGCCACCGCATGAACATGAGGCCAGACCAGGTGAAGCGCCTGCGCAAGGAGGTGGTGCGCCACGTCGAGCTTCTGGAGAACATCGAGATCGTCACCGGCCTTCCCCGCGACGAGCTTTTCCGGAAGGTCACTGAGATACGCTCGGGCCAGCTTCGCGCCAAAATGGCAAAGAGCGAGCTTATAGAGGCCAACCTCCGCCTCGTCGTCTCCATCGCCAAGAAATACACCAACCGCGGCCTGCAGTTCCTCGACCTCATACAGGAAGGCAACATCGGCCTGATGAAGGCGGTGGACAAGTTCGAATATCAGCGCGGCTACAAATTTTCCACCTACGCCACCTGGTGGATACGTCAGGCGATAACCCGCGCCATCGCCGACCAGGCGAGGACGATCCGCGTCCCCGTCCACATGGTCGAGACGATAAATAAGCTGGTGCGCACAAGCCGCTATCTCGTGCAGGAGCTTGGCCGCGAGCCCAAGCCAGAGGAGATAGCCGAGCGGATGGATATGAGCCCCTCCAAGGTCCGCAAGGTTTTGAAGATAGCCAAGGAGCCGATCAGCCTCGAAACGCCGATAGGAGACGAGGAGGACAGCCATCTTGGAGACTTCATCGAGGACAAGAAGGCCGTTGCGCCCGACGACGCCGCGATTCTTGCCAACCTCGCCGAGAAGACCAGAGAGGTTCTGGCGACCCTAACTCCGCGAGAAGAAAAGGTTTTGCGCATGCGCTTCGGCATAGGCGAGAAATCGGACCACACCCTTGAGGAGGTGGGGCGCGACTTCGCCGTCACCCGCGAGCGCATACGACAGATAGAGGCAAAGGCTCTCCTCAAGCTGCGTCACCCGACGCGCTCCAAGAAGCTCAAGCACTTTCTGAAATAAAAAAGTTCAGGCGGCGCAAAAAATAACTTGCGCGCCCTTTAAAGGCTGTGATAAATATCCGGCCTCCTTCTGGGGGAGTTTGCTCCCCGACGGCTCCGCTACCCTGAAAGATCGGGGCACGAGCCGACAAACAGACTGGCAAAGTGTTTTATCCGGCGCGTCCCGAGGGGCCGCCAAACGAAAAAGACCTTAATTTTTAAAGCGAGATTGCCCGACCCCGGGCGCGGGGGCGGGTTTGGCGTTTGCTTTCAAACAAAAAAAAGAAGATTCGCAAGGAAGGTTACATGCCGACAATCAACCAGTTAATACGCAAGGGCCGTCTGCAGGTGAAGGTGAAGACCGCCTCCCCCGCGCTTGACTCCTGCCCCCAGCGTCGCGGCGTTTGCGTGCGCGTTTACACCACAACGCCCAAAAAGCCCAACTCCGCTCTTAGAAAAGTCGCCCGCGTGAGGCTCTCCAACGGCAAGGAGATCACGGTCTACATACCTGGCGTGGGCCACAACCTGCAGGAACACTCGGTTGTTCTGGTTCGCGGCGGCAGAGTAAAGGACCTTCCCGGCGTTCGCTACCACATCGTACGCGGCACCTTGGACACCACCGGCGTCAACGATCGACGTCAGGGCCGTTCCAAGTACGGCGCCAAGAAGCCCAAGTAGGCCTTTAGGAGCTAAGAGATGGTTTTCAAGAAGAGAGAAGAGGCCCCCAAGAAGGTCGTCCGCGTCCGCAAGAACCGCAAGGTCGCCGACGCCCGCTACGGCGACGAGCTTTTGGGCAAGCTTATAAATAAGGTCATGCTCGACGGCAAGAAGTCCACCGCCGAGGCCATCGTTTACGAGGCCCTCGCCATCGTCGAGTCCAAGACCGGACAGAGCGGCGTCGAGTCTTTCCGCACCGCGCTCGACAAGATCAAGCCGGTAGTCGAAGTCAAGTCCCGTCGCGTTGGCGGCTCCACCTACCAGGTTCCGATTGAGGTGGCCCCCAACCGCAGGCTCTCCCTCGGCCTTCGCTGGCTCGTCGGCTACTCCCGCGCTCGCGGCGAGAAGACGATGGAAGAGAAGCTGGCCGGCGAGATAATGGACGCCCTCCAGGACCGCGGCGCTTCCATCAAGAAGCGCGACGACACCCACGCCATGGCCGAGGCTAACAAGGCCTTCGCCCACTTCAGGTTCTAGGGTCGAAGTTTAAGCTAGGGGTGGAGCGATGCTTCCCACTCCCTTGGACAAATACAGGAACATCGGCGTCGCAGCCCACATCGACGCCGGCAAGACGACGGTAACCGAGAGGGTCCTCTTCCTCACGGGGGTCACCGAAAGGCTGGGCGAAGTTCATGAAGGCACCGCCGTCATGGATTATCTCGAAGAGGAGCAGCGGCGAGGAATTACGATAACCGCCGCGGCGACCACCTGCTGGTGGGAAGGCCACAGGGTGAACCTGATAGACACCCCTGGCCACGTGGACTTCACCATTGAAGTCGAGAGAAGTTTTCGGGTTCTCGATGGAGTGGTGGCCATCTTCTGCGCGGTAGGCGGGGTTGAGGCCCAGGCCGAGGCGATATGGAGGCAGGCGCAGAGGAGAAAGATTCCGCGCATAGCCTTCGTAAACAAGATGGATCGCGAAGGGGCCAATTTTCAGAAGGTGGTCCGCGAGCTTCGCGAGGTTCTCGACGCAAACCCCATACCCGTCCAGATTCCGGCGGGCGCGGGTGAGAATTTCAGCGGAATCATCGACCTCGTTGCCCTGACCCTCCTGACCTGGGACGAAACAAGCCTGGGGGTGGAGATGAAGTCGGAGCCGGTGCCCGAGGGGCTACTTGACGAGGCCGAAATGGCGAGGGAAGAGATAATCGAAGCCCTTGCCGAGCTGGATGAGCCCTTCCTTCGGGAATACCTTGAAGAGGGCAGGGCCAGCGAAGAGGCGATGGTCGCCGCTCTGAGAAGGTCGGCGCTGGCCCTTAAGGCGGTTCCGGTTTTATGCGGAAGCGCTTTTAAAAACCAGGGAATCCAGCCTCTTCTCACCGCGGTGACGCGGTACCTCCCCTCACCGGAGGATCTCGGCCCCGCGAAAGCCTTCGCGGTGCGAGGAGGCGAGCCGGTCGAGATAGGGCCTGACGCAAACGGGCCTCTGGCGGCGCTGGTCTTCAAGGTCTTGGCCGACAGGAGAGAGGGGATACTCTCCTACTTTCGCGTCTACTCCGGCGAAATCAACGCCGGCGACACGGTGGCCGCGGGGGGTGGGGAGATACGGGTCGAGAGGCTCTTTAGGATGCACGCCGACGAGGCGATAACCATCGAAAAGGCGAGTGTCGGAGAGATAGCCGCGCTGGCCGGACCGACGGGGCTTCGAACGGGCGACACCCTTAGCGCAATCGGCAAAGCCCTGGCTCTTGAGCCGATAAGGTCACCCGAGCCGGTAATGGTGGTGGCGCTAGAGCCGAAAAGCGAAGCGGACCGCGAGCTGCTTGAAAAAGAGATTTCCGAGCTCCTCCTAGAAGACCCCTCCCTTTCGGCGGGAATCGAAGAGGAAACCGGACAGGCCATCCTGAAGGGGATGGGGGAACTCCACCTCGAAATAGCCATCGGCAGGCTGACGCGAAAAAAGAACCTTGCCCTGCAGGTCGGGCAGCCGAAGGTTAGAAGGATTGAAAAACTGGGCGGATCCGGCGACGGAGAAGCCGAGTTTTCAAGGGAGACTCCCGAGGGTATTTGCAGGGCGCTCGTAAAGGTGAGAATCGTGCCTTTCGAGGAAAAAGCCCCTACCCAATTCTCCTCCCTCCTCCTAAGCCGTCTCGGGCCGCAAGAGGTCGAGGCAATAAAGGCGGGGGTGGCCGAGGCCCTTGAAACGGGCGGGACAAAGGGGTTTCAGCTTGGGGGCGCCAGGGTCGAGGTTTTGCAGGTCGACCAGACCGGAGCCGACGGCCTTACAGCCTTAAAGGTGGCGGCCCAGCGGGCGACGCGAAAGGCGGTCCAAGCCGCGGCCCCAAGGGAAGCGGAGCCCTGGATGGAAATAGAAATCCTTGGCCCCGAAGAGGTAACCGGAGAGATTATCTCCGACCTCATGGCCAGAAAAGCCAGGATAGGCGGAATGGAGCAGCGGCCCGACACAAGGGTCATAAAGGCGAAAGCCCCGCTCTCCCAGCTTCTTGGATACGCGACGGCCCTTCGCTCAAGGACAAGGGGCAGGGCGAGCTTCACGATGCAGTTCGCCGGTTACCAAGAAATTTAAAAGCCAAAAGGCCAGAGGGCCCAAGGCGCGGAATGATAAACAATAAGCCAACGGGAGGCCGGCACATCCGGCCAGGGCGGTCCATAAGGCCAACGCCCTGAAAAACCAGGAGGTATCACAATGGCTAAAGAGAAATTTGAAAGAAATAAGCCGCACATCAACATCGGCACGATAGGCCACGTTGACCACGGCAAGACCACGCTTACGGCGGCGATCACGAGAGTGTTGTCGAACAAGGGC
>SRXB01000433.1 GCA_009724975.1 bacterium
TGGCTCTCAAGGAGGGCAAGAGCGGCTACAGGGATTGCGACGAGGACCATCGAGGCCAGCGAGCCGCCCAGGACCGCCTCGAAAAAAATCTCCCAGCTCTCCCTCACGTTCTGGTGCGCCATGTAATAGGTGCGGTCGAACTGGTAATTGCCGAATTTATAGAGGAAGACTCCGGTGAGCGAGGTCCCCACCACGATGACGGCCAGCACGCTCAGAATGAAGCGCAGCTGGAATTTCTTTTCTATGATGAGCTTTCTGCGTGTAAGGGAAAACATCTCTTCCTCACTTGGCTTTGGCTTTAGAAGGCCAGATTATAATACCGCAGATCGGCCCATTTCTCAGAAAAAGTTAAGGGGAGGGGTTCAGGCGGGAAAACCCATTTTCTCGCGGACCTTTTTGTATCGAGGCGAAAAAGAGCCGTCCATGAGGCGTATCGGCAGGGGCTCCTCCTCCGAGAAACCCTCCTTTGAGCCGAGGCGAGCGCTAAAAAGGGTTACGAGGGGCGGCTTTTGCTCGGAAAAGAGGATGTTTTTCGCCGTTATCGCGCCAAAACCGGCCTCGACGGCGGCCTTTATGTTCTTTTCGCGCTGGCGGGTTATGTTGACCCAGACGAAAAGGCCGCTTGGCGACAGCGCTCCGGCGGCGGCGGCGAGATAATCCTGGGCTCCCCCCCTCTCCTCGAAGCGGCAGGGGCCGCGCTGGGGACGGTCGCTAACCCTCCCCTCCCCCGCGAGGAAGTAGGGGGGAGAGCCGGTGGCGGTGGGGAAGGCGCCAAGGGCCGAAAGGGCGGCCCCATCCCTGAAATCGGCGTCTACGACTGAAAATCTCCCCTCGACGCCGTTGAATATGGCGCTCTTCCTGGCCAGAGAGGCGCTTTTTTCCTGCGCCTCCACCCCCACGATGGCGGCTTTTGGATAAAGCCACGAAACCAGAAGTCCGACGGAGCCGATGCCGGAGCCAAGGTCGAGGTGGCGCGTCACCTCGCCTTCGCAAGTTTTTTCGCCAAGATACCATGCGACGAGAAGGTCGTCGGTGGAGTAGCGGTGGCCGTTTTTGAGCTGGAAAATCTTGAAGTTCCCGCTGAGGCAGTCGAGAGTCTCCCCTTCCTCGGGCAAGAGCCCGCCCGGAACCTTTGGCCCGGGCGGGGTCCAGCTTTCAGGCCTTTTTCTCAAGGGCTACTCCGCGCTCCCCATGGCGAAGCGCACCGCCGCCGCCCTGCGCTTTGCGTAGGCGTCGCGGCAGATGGCGACGTCTTCTAGGAAGAACTCAAGCTCTCTCATCAAGAGGGCCTGGGGGCCGTCGCAGAGCGCCGCCTCGGGGCGCGGGTGGAAATCCACTATCAGCATGTTCGCTCCGGCTATTATACCCTGTGCCGCCGCGTGCTGTATGTCCAGAAGGCCGTCCGGCGCGACCACCTTCTTGCCGACCGAGTGGGAGGGGTCTATGCAGACCGGCAGGCGCGTGAGCCTTTTGACCACCGGCACGTGGGCGAAATCCACGAGGTTGCGGTGGGGGTCGCC
>SRXB01000117.1 GCA_009724975.1 bacterium
TCGTCGTTCGTCTCCTCGGCCCTCATTTCGCCGTATTTCTCTATCGCCTGCGCCATGGTGAGGCGCGCCCACCCGTGGGAGAAATCAATCTCCTTTTCCTGGTAGACGATTTTGTGGCTTCCGGTCACCTCCACCGACATCTGCGAAAAAAGGTTTTCGGTGATGTCCATGAGGTCTTCGTAGGTGGCGTAGGCCTGGTAAAACTCCAGCATGGTGAATTCGGGGTTGTGCTGGAGGGAGAGCCCCTCGTTGCGGAAGTTGCGGTTTATCTCGAAAACCCTCTCCATGCCGCCCACGATGAGCCTTTTAAGGTAAAGCTCCGGCGCTATGCGAAGGTAGAGGGTCATGCCCAGGGCGTTGTGGTGGGTTACGAAGGGGCGCGCCGTCGCGCCGCCGGGTATGGGCTGCATCATCGGCGTTTCCACCTCAAGGAAATCCCTGCCGTGGAAGAAGTTGCGGATAAAGGCGACTATCTTGCTGCGCGTCTTGAAGGTGTCGCGGACCTCGGGGTTTATGATGAGGTCTACGTAGCGCTGGCGGTAGCGCGTCTCTTTGTCGGTGAGGCCGTGCCATTTTTCTGGCAGTGGGCGAAGGCTCTTGGAGAGGAATCTAAGGGTCTTCACCTCAAGGGTGAGTTCGCCGGTGCGGGTGAAGAACGCCCGCCCCTCGACCCCGAGGATATCGCCTATGTCGTATTTTTTGAAGGCTTCGTAGTTTTCCTCGCCGATGGCGCTTTTCTGCACCAGCACCTGCATAAGGCCGGTGCGGTCGGAGAGGTGGACGAAAGCGGCCTTGCCGAAACTTCTAACCGCCATCACGCGGCCAGCCACCGAGTAGTTTTTGTGCTCGGCCTCAAGAATCTCGGGGGTAAGGTCAGCGCATTCGTCCTTTACCTTCTGGGCGGTGTCGGCGGGGGTAAAATCGTTGGGGTAAGGGTTTTGGCCAGCTTCGCGCATAGCCTCGGCCTTGTCGAGGCGGACGCGGATGAGCGGGCTGTCATAGCGGGATTGGGAGTCCATTTTTTAGTTTTCCTTGTCCTATCAAAAGCGTCGGCGGTGCCGCGCAATCAGCGTTTTTCGCTTCTCTGAACTCTCTTTATCGAGAGGCATCCGCCCTTTTCAACTTCCAAAAACACGGCGTTCAGCGTCCCCTTCCCCTCCGCGCTAGGCGAGGTGACGGGAAGGCTGGTCAAAAAGCGCCGTAGCGCCGCCTTTTTCTCGATGCCGATGACCGAATCGGCGTCGCCGGTCATGCCTGCGTCGCTTATGAAGCCGGTTTTGCCCGCCAGAATCTTCTCGTCGGCGGTTTGTACGTGGGTGTGGGTTCCTATTACCGCGCTCACCCTGCCGTCGAGGAAAAATCCCATCGCCGCCTTCTCGCTGGTGGCCTCGGCGTGGAAATCGACGATTATCTCCTCCGCCCCCTCGGCTTTCATCTCCGCCACCGCCCTCTCCGCGGCAACAAAAGGGCTGTCGACCGGAGACATGAAGACCCTGCCGACGAGGTTTAACACCCCGACCTTCACGCCCTTCGCCTCCGTTATCCGCCAGCCTTTTCCCGGGGTGGAGGGGGCGTAGTTTTCGGGGCGGACAAGACGCGCCGAGTCTATAACCTCGGCCACTTCGCGCCTGTCGAAAATGTGGTTGCCGCCGGTGATGATATCGACCCCCGAGCCTATTATCGCCTTCATGTTGGCGGGGGTTAGGCCGAATCCCTTGGCGGCGTTTTCCCCGTTCGCTATCACGAGGTCGGGCGAAAACTCTTTTTTAACCTCGGGCAGGAGGTTTTTCAGCGCCTCAAGCCCCGAACCGGCGACGATGTCGCCGATGAAGAGTATTTTTATCACTTGGCGAAGTCCACCGCGCGCGTTTCGCGTATGACGGTGATCTTTATCTGGCCCGGGTAGTTCAGCTCCTGCTCGACCTTGCGGGCTATGTCCTTGGCAAGGAGGAAGGAGCCGTCGTCGTCGACCTTGTCGCTCATGACCATGATGCGAAGCTCCCTGCCCGCCTGTATGGCGAAGGATTTGGCGACGACGTCGAAGGAGTTGGCGATTTTTTCGAGGTCTTCCAGCCTGCGCACGTAGGTCTCTATCATCTCGCGGCGCGCGCCGGGCCTGGCGGCGCTCAGCGCGTCGGCGGCCTGCACCAGCACGTCGAGGATGGAACTGGCGGGGATGTCGTCGTGGTGGCTGTGGATGGCGCTTATGACCTGCTTGGGCTCGCGGTATTTGCGGGCGAGGTCGGCGCCGATGACGGCGTGCGAGCCCTCTATCTCGTGGTCGACCGCCTTGCCTATGTCGTGCAGAAGTCCGGCGCGCTTGGCCATCTTGACGTTCAGCCCAAGCTCGGCGGCCATAACGCCGCAGAGGAAGGCGACCTCGATGGAGTGCTCAAGGACGTTTTGCGCGAAGGAGGAGCGGAACTTTAGCCTGCCGAGGAGGGTTACAAGCTCGGAGGCTATGCCGTGAACCCCAACGTCGAAGGTGGCCTGCTCTCCGGCCTCCTGAATCTCCTTTTCGATGTCCTTTTCGGCCTTCTCCACGACCTCCTCGATGCGGGCGGGGTGGATGCGGCCATCGGCGATGAGCCTTTCAAGGGCCATGCGGGCCACCTCCCTGCGGACGGGGTTGTAGCCGGAGAGGAGAACGGTTTCGGGTGTGTCGTCGACGATGAGGTCTATGCCGGTGGCGGCTTCGATGGCTCTGATGTTTCGGCCTTCGCGACCGATTATGCGGCCCTTCATCTCCTCGTTGGGGAGGTGGACCGATGAGACGGTCTTTTCAGCCACGTATTCGCCCGCGTAGCGCTGTATGGCGAGGCAGATGTATTCCTTGGCCTTCTTGTCGGCGGATTTCTTGGCCTCGTCCTCTATTTCGCGTATCGCCCTGGCGGCTTCGTGGCGCGCCTCGGAAAGGAGGTTGGATTTAAGCTCTTCCTTAGCCTCTTCGGCGGTCATGCCCGCGACCTTTTCGAGAGTCTGGTTGATTTCCTTCTCCATCTCAGTGATTTTGTTCTGCTTTTTATCGAGGTCGCTCTGGCGCTGGGAGAGTTTCTTTTCGGTTTCGGCGAGGCGCTCGTCGCGCTTGTCCAGAGTCTCTTCCTTGCGGGTGATGTTCTCTTCTTTCTGCTGGAGGCGCTTTTCCTGCGAGGTTATCTCCTGGCGTTTGTCGTCGAATTCCTTTTCAAATTTGGAGCGCTGGGCCAAAAGCTCTTCTTTTATCTTGAGCTCGGCCTCTTTTTTGATTATCTCGGCCTGCTTGCGCGCCTCGGCGACCATTTCGCCAGCGTCGGCGGCCACGTTCTGCGCGCCGGGGCCCTTTTTGAGGAGGATTACGGCGATGAGCACCGCCGAGAGTATCGCCAAAACGACGAGTGCTATGGTGGTAGGTTCCAAATGGCTCTCCCTTCGTCAAAGGAGCGCTGGCGCGCCCCTGAAAGCTGTGTGACACCGGAACGTTCAGCTTCTGGGGAGAGAGAATTGCCGTGGAGGAAGGAATCGAAAGGATTATAGGGGAAAGGGGGCGCGGGCTCTCGCCCGACCCCGTATTTAATTTAGTTCCCCGCTTGTGCCGTGTCGGTTTGGTCCAGTTGAACCATTCCCGGAAAGGTGGGTGTCCCAGGGCGGTTTATCGGATCCCAGCTTAAGGGCGTGCCGGCCACAGCCTCGTGTAGACTCCCTATATAATCTTCGTTGGTTCAACAGCTTCCTTGTAGATCACGTACACAGCAGGGAAATTCTTTTCCCTAGGCGTTATGAATCTGGTTGTCGAGCCCTTTTAGCTTTTCAAGCATGGCGTCGGCCCTTTTGGAGACCTCGTCGGCCAGCTCGATGAGCCCTTCGTCGTTTCGAGGGGCCTGCGCGGGCTCCCTGGCCGCCGCCAGGCTTTCGCTGGCTAGATCCAGCGCTGCCAGAACGGCTACTTGCAGCGGCGACGCCGAGGGGGAAGCGTTTGAGACCTCTTTCATCCGCGAGTCGACCATCCTTGCGAGTTCACGGACGAAATTCTCGTCCATGTCGACCCGCAGGGAGTAAATATCGCCGTAGATGTCAACTTCGCATATTTTCAATCTTCCGCTCCGGCTGAAGCCCTTTCAAGCTCCCTGAGTCTTGCGACGACAACTTCGATTCGTGCCAGGCTCTGGCGCGCCTTCAAATCCTTCGCGCCCAGAAGCTCAAGCTCTTCTTTCAATTCCCTGATTTCGAGCGACTGCCCCAGCAGCCTCTCTCGGAGATCCTTGTTCTCCTCCCTGAGCCGGACGAATTCTTCCGCGAATCGGCTCAGTTCTCTCTCAAGAAGTTCCAGTTTTTCCAATTGCATAGAATTCTCCATGCCTGCCGTGAATACTATCCGGCGTCAATGTGAAAGTCAAGCGCAAAGGTCGCTTCGCGCCATGCCAAAAGCCTTTAAATCAGCCCCTAAAACCCCTTTTTGGAAGCGAGTTTTTTTTACTCGCCGTGGGCCTGCCGCCAGTCCCTGCCGACCCCAGCCGAAACCTTGAGGCGCACCTTGAGCTTCGCGGCTCCCTCCATCGCTTCGGTCAGCGCCTCCGAGGCCCTCTTCTCCTGTCCTTCGCGCACCTCCACCACAAGTTCGTCGTGGACCTGCAAGACAAGCCTTCCGTCGATATTGTCGGAGCGCAGGGCGTCGTCGGCCATCAGCATCGCGCGCTTGATGATGTCGGCGGCGGTTCCCTGTATCGGCGAATTCACCGCAATCCTCTCGCCGAATTCTCGTTCGGCGCGGTTTTTGGAGGCCAACTCGGGAATGGGCCTTATGCGCCCGAAGAGGGTTTCGCTGTAACCCTTCTCTTTCGCCGATTTTATAAGTTTTTCCTTGAGCCCGAGGACGCCCGGGAAGCGCTTGAAATAGCGGTCTATCATCTTTTTCGCCTCGGACTGCCCCATCCCCAGCTGGCGGGCGAGACCGAAGGGGCTTATGCCGTAGATGATACCGAAATTGACGGTTTTAGCCTGCCTGCGCATCTCGCTGGTGACTCCAAGCGGCCCCGTATCGAAGAGGCGGGCGGCGGTCTCGGCGTGGATGTCGCGCCCGCTCTTGAAGAGGGCTATGAGCTCCTCGTCGCCGCTCATGTGGGCCAAAATGCGAAGCTCTACCTGCGAGTAATCGGCGGAGATGAGAAGGTATCCGGCCTTGGCTACGAACGCCTCCCTGATGCGCCTCCCCTCGTCGCCCCTTATCGGGATGTTCTGGAGGTTCGGGGTAGTTGAACTGAGCCTGCCGGTGGCGGCGATGGTCTGGTTGAAGACGGTGTGTATGCGCCCGTCGGAGGCGACGAGTTTAGGCAGTGAATCCACGAAGGAGCTTTTCAGCTTGGCGAGGCTTCGGTGTTCAAGGAGGATTTTGGGTAGTTCGTGGGTATCTGAAAGCTCCTCAAGGACGCTGGCGTCTGTGGAATATCCACCTGTCGCCGTTTTTCTGAGGGCGGGAAGGCCCAGCTTTTCGAAGAGTATCTCGGCAAGTTGCTTCGGGCTCTGGGGGTTAAACTCCGCGCCCGCGAGCTCGAACATTTTTTTTTCTATTATTTCGAGGCGTTGTGAAAACTCGTCGCTTAAAACTCCCAGGGAGGATCTGTCGACCTCTATCCCCGCTTCCTCCATCCTCGCCAGAAGCAAAAGGAGAGGAAGCTCGACGTCGAAATAGAGCTTATCAAGCCCCTCTTTTTCCAGTTCGGCCTTGGCTGAGGCCGCTAGCGAAAGGATTGCCGCCCCGCCGGAACTTTTTATCCCCTTCTCGGCGGCCAGCGTCTCAAGTTCGTAGGCCCGCTTGCCCGGGGATAGCATGTAAGCGGCCAGTTCAGTGTCGAAAGCTATCTGCGCGCCCGAAAAACCCGCCGCAGCCCACCTTTGCCGGTAATTTTTCAGAGCGTGGCCAATTATGCGGGAGTTAGGAGAGAGAGCGCCTTCGAGAAGGCCGACAGAATCGGTGAAAAGGACTCCCTCGGAGGTGAACTCGACCGCAACCCAGCTAGCGGGAACCAGAACCGGCTCCGGCGCGACCTCGTCCGCACTCTCTTCGCTTTTCTCGGCCTTCGGCGCTACGGGTACATCCAAAAGCCCGAGATCGCGCAGGAATTTGTGAAATTCAAGCTCGCGGAAGACGCCCGCCAACGCGGGGGCGTCAACCGGCTTGTGGGAAAGCTCTTCCTCGGAAAAGGGAAGCTCTATATCGGTTTCTATGGTGACGAGGGGGATGTTGGCCCTTATTCTGGCTATGTTTTCCCTGAAAACCTCCCCGCGCTTCCCGCCGAGCTCTTCGGCGGAATTAATTAGGTTTTCGAGGTTTTCGTAATCGACCAAAAGTTGCGACGCAAGCTTCACCCCCATTCCCGGGACTCCGGGGATGTTGTCGACCTTGTCGCCGGTGATGGCCAGAAGCTCTATCACGCGCTCGGGGCGCACCCCCATCCGCTCCACCACCTCGTCGGGGCCGGTGAACTGGTCGCGCATTGTGTCCAGAAGGCGCACCTTGGGGCCGACCAGCTGGCAAAAATCCTTGTCGCCGGTGACTATGGTGACCTCGTCGCCTTTTTGGGCGGCGCGGGCGGCCAAAACGCCTATCACGTCGTCCGCTTCAATGCCGGGGGCAACAAGAACTGGAATG
>SRXB01000005.1 GCA_009724975.1 bacterium
ATCAGCGATGAGCGATGAGTAGAATCGAAAGTCAAAAACGAGGGCGAAAGACGACCAGGGGATGACAAAGGCGGCGGAATTTTTCACGGCGGAGGAGAAGGCGCGCATCGAGGCGGCGGTCCGCGCGGCGGAAGCGCGCACCCGCGGCGAGATCGTGCCGCTGGTGGTCGATGCCGCCCACACCTACCCGCGCGCCGAGATCCAGGGGGGCGGCCTGCTTGCCCTGGCCCTGGCAGCCAATCTCAGTTGGTGGCTGGTCGACGGTTCGCTCTGGGTCTGCCTGGCGATCTTCCTCGCCGGCTACTGGCCGTGCCGCCTGCTGCTGCGCGCCACTCCGCCCCTGCTGCGCCTGCTGATCCACCCGGCCGAAATCGACCTGGAAGTGGCGGAGTGCGCCAAGGTGACGTTCCTCGACCACAACCTGCACCGCACCGTGGACGGCACCGGCATCCTCATCCTCATCTGCCTCTTCGAGCACCGCGTGCAGGTGCTCGCCGACCACGGCATCCACCACGCCGTCACCCCGGAAACCTGGCAGCGGGTGGCCGACACGGTCACCGCCGGGATCCGCGCCAACCGCACCGCCGACGCCCTGTGCGAGGCGATCGCCCACTGCGGCGAGCTGCTCGCCGACAAGTTCCCGCCCAGGGCGGGCGACACCGACGAACTCCCCAACCTGATTACCCGCGGCTGATGAAAACCGCCCGCCGGCGGCGCTCCCCTAAAGAATCAGGGCCAGCTCCCGGTCGATCGTCACCTCGGCCGGCGTGACCAGCGTCCGGCAGGCCAGCGCCTCGACCCCGCCGGCCACCGCCGCGCGCAGCAGCCGGCCGTACTCCGGATCGATGGCGTCGGCCGGGGTAAACGCCTCCGCCTCGCCGCGCTGCACCAGGAAGAGCACCGCCGTCCGCCACCCCTCCCCCTTGGCCTGCAGCAGCTCGCGCAGGTGCTTCTGGCCGCGCTCGGTGACCGCGTCGGGGAAGCAGGCCACCGCATCAGCACAGCACAGGGTGACGTTCTTGACCTCCAGCAGGGTGCGCTCCGCCTGACGCTCGACGAGAAAGTCGAAGCGGCTCGCCCCCCAGGGGAACTCGGGGCGCACCGTGCCGCCGGCGAACGTCCCGATCTGCCCCGTCCGCAGCGCCTCCTCCACCACCCGGTTGGCGCGCTGGGTGTTGACGTCAACCCAGTGGCCGTTGACCTCGACCAGCTCCCAGGTGTACGCCAGCTTGCGCGCCGGGTTGCGGCTCGGCGACAGGAGCACGCGGTGCCCCGCCACGGCGCACTGCTGCATGCTGCCGGTATTCGGCGTGTGCGCCGTCACCACCCGGCCATCCTCCAGCTCGACCTCGGCGAAAAAGCGCTGATAGCGGCGCAGCAGGCGCCCGGCCAGCAGCGGCTGCGGCAGTTTCATGACCAACCTCCCAATGTTTCCAATAGCTTACCAGCAATGTCACACTTGAACAATGGTGCGTTTTGCGCTAAGGTGGCGCTGTTGTCCGGCCCAAGGGGGAGGAGCCATGCGACACGCTGCCAAAACCATTGATACCGCCCGACCGCATCACTGCGGCAGGGCGGTTTTTTTATGCGATGACCAAGGAGGGCTTATGGGAACCGATGCGGAAGTCCGCGCCACGCTCCTGCCGGGGCAAAAGGGAACGAAGCAGCTGCACAAGACCTACGGCGACCAGCTGGTCTGCGTGCGCTATCGCTACGACAAGCTGCGCGGCCGGCGGCTGAAGACCATTGAACTGATCGTCGACGAACAGCCGTGGGTGCCGGGAGTCACGATCCGGGCCGAGCGCCAGGTCGCCGTCCGCATCGGCTACAACGAACACGACCTGCGCGAACGGGTCAAGCAGGCCGGCGGCTACTGGGACGCGGAGAAAAAGGCCTGGCGGCTGGGGTTCGGCAAGGTCCTGGCCCTCGGCCTGGAACGCCGCCTGCTCGATGAAGAACTGGGCTTCTAACTCCTACATTTGGAAACCAGATACCCAGATTTATAAACAAGAAACCTAAACCAAGAAACCGCTTCTACACCAAGAAGCTCCGTCTAATTACTTGTTAGAGCAAAAAAGGAGAATCCTAATGGTATTTCCTGCACGCGTGTTTCGCATCTTGATCGCATCTCCTTCAGACGTTATCGACGAAAGAGAAATCGCTGTAAAAATTATACAAGAGTGGAATGATTTGAATTCAGCCGAGCGGCAGCTGGTGTTGCTGCCTTTACGTTGGGAAACTCATTCGGCCCCGGAATATGGCCAGCGTCCTCAAGCAATAATAAACAGGCAAGTCGTTGATAATTGTGACATCTTGGTTGGAATTTTTTGGACGAGAATCGGCACACCTACTGGTCTCGCAGATAGTGGGACCTTGGAAGAAATAGAAAGGGTAGCGAGCGATGGCAAGACAGTAATGCTATATTTTTCTCAAATGAAACAAGATCCAGAAAAAATAGACATAGAGCAGCTTGCAAAGTTACGCGATTTCAAAAAGAAAACTTTTCCGAATGCACTTGTTGAGGGCTACTCCTCCCACATAGAATTTCGTGACAAGCTCGCAAAACAAATTGAAATACAAATAAGAACACTTATAGCAGGACAATCAGATGGCGAAGAGGAGTTCGCCGAGATCACGCCAAAAACAGATATAGTCATTCATTTTGCAGATGAACTTGGAACGAATATGGGTTCGCAATTGGAAATTGAGACCGCCTATTGTGAGGTCATGGATTTCGAAAACATACCTGATTACGTACAAACAGGCAACGTAAATGCTTTAGCCAGGCCAGAAGGTGTATCTAGTTGGTTATCGTATGTGTCATCGAATGTTAACAAAGATTACTATAGACAAATGGCGACTCACATTATTCAGCAAAGTTTTTATAAGCCTCTAAGATTTTGGTTGAAGAATCGAGGTGGTGTTGGAGCAAGAGATGTTTATATCGACATTACTCTCCAGTCGGAAAAAGGTAATGTAATACTTATACCAAGAAGCCAGTGTTCAAGTTCAACACCAACACAGGTTTCTTCAAGCACATTACTTGGCGGAGGTTATTCTCCGAACAATCCAGATGAAGTAATAAGAGATGGGCGCGATGTTTGGAACACAAATATCGAAATAAGAGCCTTGCAACCACAGCGAGAACTTAGTCCATCTTCTGAAGTCTCAATCGGAGCAAAAGAGTCGTGTGAAATACTTATCAGAAGTCGTATTTTTGCAGACACTCTACCAGAGCCAGTAATACAAGAGTTGAAGCTTAAAATTAAGGTTAACAAGTTTATCATTACTGCTGCAGATATGATGCATATGATTACAGACCTAGGCAATAAGGACGATTCTACTAGACCTTCTTCGTCAACTTCTTCAGCGCGTGCAAAGAAACATCGGCGATCTTCATAAATTTATTTACAATGATATTGAACGGTTTTGCTCTAACAAATCGCAAGAGCGGACGGGTTATACGGTCTTGCTTCTCGAAAAATACGGTACCGCTCGGAGTTTCGGTGGCCCGCCGCTCAGCTCACAGGCGTTATGTGCTCAATGAAAGGAGAAGAACATTATGGCCTTAACAAAGTGTAAAGAATGTGGCGAACAGATCAGCACAAAAGCTGATGCCTGCCCCAAATGCGGGATTAAACTACAAAAGAGGACGTCCAAATTCACATGGATTATCTTGATATTAATCATCTTCGGGGTGTACGCCGCGAACACGAGTCCCACCCCTTCAAGTTCAAGCAGCAGCGCAAACTCTGGAGGCGGGAGTAAAACCAAGCCAGCGGCGGTTAAAGCTCCGGAACCAACATGGGAAACATTCAGTTCAAAGGATGAGATGACCGGCAAACGGTCTTCCTATGCAACATCTCCAACTATCACACCCAAAAATCCCATGGCTTTTCCATATCAGGACACAACCGCTTGGCTCGCCGTAGGGTGCAATAAAGGCAGTGAATGGGCGTACATCGGTTTCTCGAAAGCACCGAATTTAAACGACACTGAGACTGGAGATGGATACAACGTCATAAAAACCAGATTCAAATGGAATAACACAGTTGAAACTGCAGAATTTATACAAAAATGGGGTGGTGAATCCATTCATTTCGAGAACGCCAAGTACGCAATCACACATATTGCTTCGTCATCTGTAGCAGTTCTTGAACTAGATTGGCATGGGCAGCGGCCCGTGCATTTTGAATTTCCGTTACATGGGGCATCTGCAGCTTTGTTAAAGATACGTAGTGAATGCAAAAGTTATTAACGGGCACATAACAAATCGCAAGAGCGGACGGAATGATACAGTCTTGCTTCTCGAAAAATACGGTGCCGCTCGATCTTCCGGTGGTCCGCCGCTCAGCTCAAAGGCGTTAGGGAGCAAATCAGGTGAAGCAACGATTAAAACCAGATGAACTCCGGAACATCTTTCGTATTGATACGCAAAAACCATCCGGTACAGGCGCTACACACGGATGGCAAGTAAGAATTAGTCGGGCATTGAAAAATTATAGTCAATTTTTCAGTGATTTTAAATATGGATCAAGAGATAACGCATTGGCGGCCGCGCTTGAATATCGTGAGAGCGTATACGATGTTGTTGGCGTAGCTACTAGTCAATATTATATACGAACGGAATTAATGGCGCACAACACATCTGGGATAATTGGGGTTAATCGTGCGGAAACTTTTAACAGAAATGGTTCAATTCGTGAATATTGGCAAGCAGCCTTCCCTACCCCAGATCACAAAGCGAAGAACAAGAGCTTTGGCATCATTCGTTACGGTGAAATAGGAGCACTTTGTAAAGCTATTGAAGCACGCATGGAGGGAATTTCTGATTTGATTGATGCCAGTGATTTTAGAAATGCACGGCAAGACATCAAGTCTCTAATAGACAAATACTTGAATATACTAGTATACCTAGAAGACATATCCGCCAAAGAAGAAGAGTTTTTAATAAAAACCATAAAAAGTAAGTCCATACAGTGTACGGTCAAAGAAGAAATCATAAATGGGCGAATTGGACAGCAGAAATTTAAAGACAAATTGCTAAAGCTATGGAGTGGCCGTTGTTCGGTCACAGGTGCGCATGTGTTATTGAATGCCGCCCATATAAAACCCTGGGCAGCATCAACGAACGAGGAACGACTCGATCCTTTCAACGGTTTATTGCTTTCTCCTACTTACGACAGAGCGTTCGATATCGGGTTGATATCATTTGCTGACGATGGACATATAATTATTTCGAGTTTATTGAAAGAAGATATGGCTTTATTAGGCATATCAGAGTTTGCATCAATAAAAAATGTTAGCCCATTTTCTGCGCAGTACTTGAAATATCATAGAGAAAAGGTATTTAAGGGTAGGCTCCCTAACAAATCCCAAGAGCGGACGGATTAGACGGTCTTGCTTCTCGAAAAATACGTAGCAGCTCCACGTACGGTGGTCCGCCGCTCAGGTCAAATACGTTATACCTAAATTCGATTAAGGCGATTAAGGAGACCAAGATGAGTAAATTTATGTTTGTCATATTTTTCCTCATTTTTATCGCTACAAGCAATTCTTCCGCAGGCATGTTTTCTTCGAGCTACGATGCTTCAAATTCAGTTGTCGCGGCGGTCCAAATTGACAATAAAGTTTACAACCTTGTATCGTCGATTAAATTCCTTAGCAAGCCTCAAGATAACAAACCATTTAATACAGACGAATATCAAAATATGATTAAACAAGTTTCGACTGAAGCACAGGGTTTAATTGTGCAAAAGGCGTTGGAGGCCAAGTCTATGAAAGTATCAGATTTGGCCGCGTTAAAAAGTAATATAGAAGTCGAAATCCGCAAGTTAATCGAGAGAACAAAAATGAAGCATGGTGTCGCACAAAACACGGAAGTGGTTTTTACTATAGGCAGTTTTTTCCTGCTCGAACCAACAAAAGACTGAAGGTATAACAAATCGCAAGAGCTGACGGGATATACGGTCTTGCTTCTCGAAAAATACGCAGCCGCTCCATGTACGGTGATCCGCAGCTCAGCTCACAGGCGTTAAGCCTCAAGAGAGATACCCATGGAATGGATCGCTTCATTATCGACGACAGGCCTCTTCGCATTTGCACTGTGGTTGCTGCGTGGAGTCATCAAAACAAGACTAATTAATGCAGTTCGGCACGAGTACGAAAAAGATATAGAGCAGTTGAAGACGACACTAAGGATGAGTGAAGAAGTTTTCAAGACTGATCTCAAAGAAAAAGAAAAACAGATAGAAGCATTAAGAAGTGGCGCTTTGTCTGCAATTATGACAAGGCGCAATACGCTGTATGCTCGCCAGCTTCAGGCAATCGAAGATATCTGGGGGGCAGTTGTCAGTCTCTCCTATGGAAAAAGCATTTCTGCGACAATGGCAATTTTAAAATATGAAGAAGCGGTCAAAGAAGCTGCCAATAGCGAGAGATTTAGAAAAACGTTTGAGTGGTTAAGCGTAAATTACGATGCAAATCAGGTTTACAATCAGGCAAACAGAGCTAGACCATTCGTGAGCGAACTTGCATGGGCATATTTTTCCGCATATCAAACTATAATTGCACACGGCGTCTTGAGGCTGAAAACTTTGCAGATAGGTGTTGGTAAAGAATTTTCTGATCACGATTCTATTTTGAAGATTGTCAAGACAGCTCTGCCAGAATACTCAGAATTCATAGCTGAACATGGCGTGAATAGTTTGCATTATCTACTTGATGCAATAGAAACGAAATTGCTCAAAGAGATTCAGACCATGCTCAAAGACACGGGTTCTGATGCAGAGGATATAAAACGGGCTGCTCAAATTTTGGAAGAAACCGAAAAGCTTATGTCTGTGAATGAGCAGATGCTGGAGGCTTAACAAATCGCAAGAGCTGACGGAATATACGGTCTTGCTTCTCGAAAAATACACAGACGCTCCACGTACGGTGGTCCGCAGCTCAGCTCACAAACGTTAGAGTGCAATTCAGATATAGGCAAATTGAGGCATCTTTCAGCTCATGATCAACCGGCTACACGGGATGATTAAAACCGATAAAAGCATGATGACAATCAAGAGAACCGATAAAGGCATAATGAAAACCGAGGAAAACCGATTAAAGGCATTGGCGCTGCCAAATCCGGCGCACGATCCCCGCACAACCGGTGGCACTCTAACAAATCGCCGAGCTGACTGGATGATACGGTCTTGCTTCTCGAAAAATACGTAGCCGCTCCACGTTCGGTGGCCAGCAGCTCAGCTCACGGGCGTTATGCCTATGAATATTAGTGCCAGACACAAAAATATAGTCCGCGCCATATTGTTTACGGCTGCCGCGGGACTTTATGCGCTCGAAGGCATTTTACTCAACCCGCTCATATTATGGACCGCATTGCCTATATACATCGGCTATTCAACTCTAGCAAAATCTTGGAGAATTGGGTCGATAAGGAAAGCATGTCAGGGTTATGGTTTTTTAACAGTAAGTCTCGGCTTTAGCTACTTCTACCATTTCGCGTGGTTCTTCGATTGGGGCGGCACAAAAACAGGGTGTTCTACATCTGCGATCATCTTTATCTGGTTCCCAATCTATGCAGTTATTTTGGGAGGCATCGGCTATCTCGTTGGTTCAGTGGTAACAGACGAATGAAATGAAAGCAAAAGGGCATAACAAATCCCAAGAGCGGACGGAGGACCTTGCCCCGAAAAAGTAGACACCTCACCCTAACGGCGGAGGTGTGTGATGCCAAGGATCAAAGGACCGAGGAAAATCCACCGCTACCCTGACGAGTTCAAGGTGCGGGCGGTGCGGATGAGTGCTTTGCCGGGCGTGCAGGTGCAGGACGTGGCACACGCTCTGGACATTCACCCGTTCATGCTGTCGAGGTGGCGAAAACTGGTCCGGGAGGGTGTGCTCGTGGCCGATGACGATGTGATCCTCGATCCGGAAACGACCGCTGAACTCCAGCGTCTGCGCCAGATCGAGCGTGACTATGCCCTGCTCAAGGAGGAGCATGCCCTCCTAAAAAAGGCCATCCGGTTCTGCTCCGAACGAAAGCGGAAATCTTTGCGTTCATCGAGCAGAACCGGAAAGCCCACGACGTCGCGCTGATGTGCCGGCTGGACGGGGTGTCCCGTGCCGGCTTCTACGCCTGGCGGCAACGCCGGGCGGCTGTTCTGTTGCCGTAACGGTTTCGGGCCGGCCAGGTTGCCCGGGGAGCCCAGCCCCGGCCGCCGGGCCCAATCCAGGGAGGACAAATGACGGAACAACTGTACCGGCTGGTATTTCGCGGCGACCTTGTCCCAGGGATCACTCCCGAACAGGCCAGGGCGAACCTGCAGGAGAACTTCCGGATACAGCCGATGAGCATCGAGCGGCTGTTCGCAGGGAAGCTTGTGGTCCTCAAGACCAATCTCGACCGGAGCAGCGCCGAGCGCTACCTGGCGATCTTCGAACGCTCCGGTTTCTGCTGCCGCATCGAGCCGCTGCCGGCGCCGGATCTCCGAAGCGCCCCGGCCGAGCCACCGGCCGCACCGGCCCGGGCCGCGACCACCCCGCACCAGGACTGGCTGTTCCTCGAGCTGCCGAAACTGGTGGCCGCCGGCGTCCTCAACGCCCCGACGGCGGAACGCATCCGAGCGCACTACGGGGCGCAGGAACCGGTCCGGAAAGCCCCCCTAGCGCTCATCATCTGCGCGACCCTCGGCTCCCTGCTGGTCGGCATGGGGATCATCCTGCTGTTCGCCCATAACTGGCACGAGCTCTCGCGCCCGGTCCGCACCGCGCTCTCCTTCGCCCCCCTGCTGCTCGGCCAGGCGCTGGCCGGCTGGGCCATCGCCAGACGCCCCGATTCCCGCGCCTGGCAGGAAGGGAGCGCGGCCTTTCTGTTGGTTGCCGTCGGCGCGTCCATCGCCCTCGTCGGTCAGACCTACCATATCTCCGGCGACCTGCCGCGCTTCGTCCTCACCTGGATGCTGCTCGGCCTGCCGCTCGTCTACCTGATGCGCGCCGCCTCGGTCACCGGCCTCTTCTGGATTGGTATCACCGCCTGGGCCGTCATCAACCGCTTCGAGAACGCGCCGGCCAACCTCTACTGGCTACTGGTCCTGCTCCCCGCCCCCTTCTTCGCCCAGCTCTGGCGGCAGGGGACCCGTCGCCTCGCCCGCGCCTGGCTCCTCTGGCTACTGTCGCTCTGCCTGGCCTGCGCCCTCGGCTTTACCATGCCGCGCTCCAGCACCGCCCTGGTGACGAGTGTCTACGCCCTGCTCTTCAGCCTCTACTACCTGGCCGACCGGCTCTGGATGGGGTCCGCCCGATCGATCTGGGGGCGCCCCCAGCGGCTGCTCGGCTGCGGTGGCATCGTCGTCCTTGGCCTCGCCTTCTCCTTTCGCCAGCTCTGGGGCGAGCTCGCCCTGCGCGTCGGGCTCGAGCGCTTTCACCTGCTGCTCGGCCTCAACCCGCTGACCGTCCTGCTGCTTGGCAACCTCGCCCTGGTCGGCACCCTGCTCTGGAAACGCCGCAGTCTGTGCGGCCTCGGCTTCGGTCTCGCCGGCTGCGTCATCCTGGTCTGTCAGCTAGCCGCCCCGTTGCTCCCCCCGTCGGCCCCGGCCTGGCTGTTTAGCCTCTACCTGCTGCTGCTCGCCATCGCCAGCCTGCGGGCCGGCTTCCGGGAGGGGCTACTCTCCAAGGTCAACGGCGGCCTCGGTATCCTCAGCCTGCTCATCGTCGCCCGGTTCTTCGACAGCCGGCTCCCTTTCACCCTCAAGGGCGCGGCCTTCATTGGCATCGGTATCGGCTTTTTGCTCACCAACCTGCTGATCAAGCGCAAGGAGGCGGTCGCATGCAGATGACCATCAAGGCTATCTGGGCCTTTCTCCTGGTCGCGGCCGTGCAGTTGGCGGTTCCCGGCTACATGATCTATGAGCAGGAGACGACGCTGCGAATGGGGAGTCCCTATCGGTTCAAGACGGCCCCGATCGATCCGTACGACCCGTTCCGCGGCCGCTATGTGCAGCTCCGTATCGAGGCGAGTTCGACCCGGGCGGCAGAGGGCGAGCAGATCCGGCCGGGCGACTGGGTCTACGTCCCGCTGGCGACCGACGAGGATGGCTTTGCCCAGTTGCTCCCGGCCAGCCTGACCCCGCCGGCGCAGGGAGACTACCTGCTTCTCAAAGCGCGCTACGCATCGGGCTCGGCGGTGCACCTGGTTCTCCCCTTCGACCGCTATTACGCCGAGGAGACCGTGGCCCCGGAGATCGAAGCGGCCTATAATCGCAACAGCCGCCGGGAGCAGCGCAACGCGTTCATTGCGGTCCGGGTCCGCGCGGGGAAGGGCGTGATCGAGGAGCTGTTCATCGACAACCTGCCGGTCAGAGAGTACCTGCAACGCCAGGCCGCCGCGGCAGGCTAGTGCTTTCGCTCGCGTACGGTGGCGTTCAGGCAACGGGGACACTTCCATGTAAGTGTCCCGCGGATGTTGGCGAAGCGGCAAGATGCCAGCCGGATCTCACACTGAAAAAGTAGACACCTTCCCCTAACGGCGGCGGGCTGTGATGCCGGGGATCAAAGGAGGAACCACGAATGGCAGAACTAGACATCCAGAATCTTTCCGGGAAATTTTCCAAGAAGTGGATTTACCGAGGGGCGGCGGCGGCCTTTCTCCTCCTCCTGCTGCTTGTCGCCACCCCCTTTGCAGTGGTGCCGGCCGGCAACCGGGGCGTTCTGACCACCTTCGGCAAGGTTGATGACACCGTCTACACCGAGGGCATTCATTGGCGTTGGCCGATTGCGCAGAAAATGCACCTGGTTGACGTGCGCATCCAGAAGGGCGAAGGCGAAGGCGAGGCGGCCTCCAAGGACATGCAGGTCGTGCACACCAAAGTGGCGGTGAACTTTCACCTCAAGCCCGAAAGAGTCACCGAAACTTTTCGCAACGTCGGCAACCTGGATGCCGTCGAGTCACGCTTGATCCTCCCGGCCGTGCAAGAGGCGGTCAAAGCCGCGACCGCTCGCTACACGGCCGAAGAGTTGATCACCAAGCGGCCCGAAGTGCGCGATGCCATCCGCATGGCTCTCAATGAGCGCCTCATAAAGCACGACATCATCATCGACGAGTTTTCCATCGTCAACTTCCAGTTCTCCAAATCGTTCAACGAAGCGATCGAGGCCAAGACCACGGCCGAACAGCTAAAGCTCAAGGCCGAGCGCGACTTGCAGCGGATCAAGGTTGAAGCCGAGCAGAAGATCGCTTCAGCTGAAGCCGAAGCCAAGTCACTGGCGATGCAGAAGCAGGAAGTCACCGCAGAGCTGCTTCGTCTGCGCGAAGTTGAAAACCAGAGCAAAGCCATCGAAAAGTGGGACGGCAAACTGCCCACCTACATCGCCGGGGGAGCCATCCCCTTCATACAGGTTCCAGGCACGGCGAAGTAGCCCCGGCAAATCGGCGGGCGGACGGGTTGCCAGGCCCTGGGTCTCGCGGACGCGACCAGACCGCACTGCGACACTCTCGCCCCAGCCGGGCTATCGGCAGGCCATCAATCGACGGAAGGATAATTCAGTGAGATTACTAGTGGTCGTACCCATGCTCTGGTTGATTTTCGCCGCCACGGCCATCGCCGGCCCCGGCATGAGTTTTAGCAGCGGGTCCCGCATCATTCCGGTCAACAACGATCAAGTCCAACTCGTGCGCGAAAACGTGAAGATCCGGCTTTCCGTCGACAGCAATAGCGAGGGGTTCGGGTTTCCGTTTATTCCATGGGCCAATGTAACTGCGGTGTATCATCTGAAAAATACGCAGAATAACGACGTCAAGCTTCTGGCAGGCTTACCCTTCAACGGCCCGATGGGGCATGAATACAGGAAATTTGTAATAGACAATCTTGGGCTAACCGTCAGCAGTGAGGGAAAGAGTTTCGAGACAACCCTCAGGACTGATATTGCCAACGACAAAAATCAATACATGAGATTTACCGGGGCATTTGTCTGGGAGGACACGTTCGCACCAAATCAGGAAAAATCAGTAACCGTTTCCTATAAATCGCCGATCTATGTCGGCATTGCCCCGCTTGCGCTTAGAATGTTTAAAGAAAACAGCGATATGTCCAAGCTTTTTAAATACGGTGAAATAGACAGCTTGTTTCCAAGCATAATGTATTCGTATTCCTACAACATGCGAGCTTCACAGGCATGGAATGGGCAACTGGAAGAGGCCTCTTTTTCGCTTGATGCAGATGAGTTATTAACAAGGCTTGGCGACAAAAGCTTCGTCGAATACTTTGATCTGACAGGATACAAATTAACGCGACCGCTTGTTCTAGAGAGGCATTATCAGGAAAATTATGTCAGGAATGGCTCGACATACACCTGGACATTATCGGGGAAGCAACCGGGCGACGAATTTTATTTCAGTTTTTTCGGTGCATTCATTCCGGCAACAACCGGAGACGTTGACAATTATATTAAGTATTGCTCGACAAAGTTGAAGAATACCAGCAAGAATGATTTCCTGGCAATTACGACGCAGTATTATAAGGCATTTGCGTACGACGGAGAAATCGACTCCATTTCCATGAAAGAGTACTTCGACAATTCCTGGCTCGTTGAAAAGCGCAACAAATTAGTCTTCAAAAAAGATCGCGAAAACATCAAGGAAGTAATCGACGAAATAAACGACTTAGCGTCGGCAAAGTAATACAGACAAGTCCGACGCGTCTTTTGCGACAAATACGCACATTTTTTCTTGTTATATTTCTTTTACAAGGGTTCGGCACAATGAAAAAATATTCTTTCCTTGTCGGGATAGCGCTGGCCATTTTCTGCTTCCTGGTGTTCTGCCCAAACGCTATGGCTGAACCATTCTATGCGCTGACCGACCAGTTCGAACTGACTATCGACACTGAACCCCAGCCTGATAATGCAGGGATGCCGGGCAGCGTATCGCTTCCGACGGGCAGGGCCAGACCGAAGGTCACCGCAACCCTCTACGGAAGAGAGCTTGAAGATTCTCTGGTCCCAAGCGACTGGGCGGTGGCGGTTCTCGATGACAAGGTTTTTCAGCTGAAAAGGTGGATTTGGGGGGGAGAATTTTTTCTGCAGGCTGACTTTTCCAGGAAATCGCTGGAAATCGTCAGGGGCGGCACCTTTGGCAAGGACGGCGGGGACAAGGTTCCCCTCGACGTGGCAATGAAACCGGCTTCCGGCAAGGGGCGCTGGGCCATCCGGTTCGAGCCTGCGCTCATTACCAGCATGCCTGACGAGAACAGTTTCACCCTGAGCTGCCGGGGGATCACCCTGGCGGCCCCCCATGAGGTTACCGTCTCTGCCAAGTCCAACACGATCACCCTTGGCAAAGCCCGCTGGTTTGGGCGCATTGAAATCGACAATTCGTACAAAATGGCCTGGTTTATTCCTTCGAAGGGACGGGGCACCTCCGACGGAGAGTACGAATTCCTGCCGGGAATATATCCCGTCCGCAGCGATGAGCTTCCCTCCCAGGCCTTGCCGGCAGCAATTGAGGCCGCTGCCCCGGCGGCGACCTCCCCCTGGCCGGTCGACAGGGCGATGACCCTCGACCGGTTTCGCCGGTATCCGGACTCCGCCTGGCAGGCGGAACAGGCCGAGTTCTTCAGGAAGATCGTTGGCGCAGGGACCTTCGACACCCTGCTGGTTCCGCTCCAGGTCGACGGCTATGCCTTTGATCGCATTGAACGGTCGCTGATGACCAAGTTCATTCATGAACGCATGCGCCACAACGGCTATTCGCTCCCCAACCCGACCCTGGTGGCAAGGGCGCTTGGCGACAAAAAGCGGATTTTCGACCGGCAGAGAATTTATGAGCTTGCGGAACAGCTCAAGGCCAAGCGGATCGTCATGCCCATGGCCGGCCACGATGGTCGGGGGAAGATGACGATCCGGGTGGTCCACATGCTCGCCGACAATCGCGGCAAATTCAGTGACAATGGTCGATATTCCCAATGGGAGCGGGGCGAACTGCCGTTCTCCGACGAGCAATTGCCCTTCCAGGCTCTCCTGGCGTGTCTCGACGACCTGCTCGACGGCATCGGCCTGAAAGGCGACAAGCTTCCCTTGGTTGAGGTCGCGGGACAGCCCTTGAATCTGCCGGCATCGCCTGCCGAGTTGTTCGGCGCAAAAGCACTGTCGCCGCTGGAAGAGGTGTATTCGCTGCAACTCCTCGGCATCCTGTTCCCTTATCCGGCCCCGGCCAGGGAAAACCTTATCGAGCGGTCTTTCGTCGCTGCGTGGGGAATGAAGACGTCCGTTGCCGACCGAAAGCTGCTTCTCGCCCGGGCGCTCATGCATCTGAGCAGACGCCCGGCCGCACTCAAGGTTCTCGGAAAGCCGTCAACACCTGAAGAAAAAGCGCTGCTTGCCTACCTCAACGGCAACCTGGCGGAACTGGAACAGGCCAGCAAGGGGATCGACAACCCGTTTAAAAGACTGCTGGCCCAGATTGAATACCAGGAGCTTTGCTGGGAATACACCAAGAAACCCATTGAGGAGAAAGCCCTTCAGGAAATCACCGCGGAAACGCCCGAATGGCTCCCGCTCGTTGCCAGGAGGGCGTTGAACCGTTGGCGTTGGCAGACGCAGCCGAACATTCTGGTGAAGGCGTTGATGGACGAGGTTTTCCCCATCGAGGGGTTCACCGCCGACAGTCTGGCGCTTGGCCTGGCCGCCCTCGGCGAATCTCCGGAGGATGGGAAGCGTGCGCAGCTGAGCCCCTATGAGCACTACAAGCAGACGCTCGACAAGGACGGTGCGCGGCTATACGGCGATGCCGATATCAGGCGGCTGCAGAAAGGCGATTACCTCGACCTGCTTTTCGTCACCAGCGAGGCAAACCTCTGCGATTCCGTCTACAGGTCCGTTTCCCTGCGCGCCCTTGCCGATGAAGCCCTGGAAAAGATCGGGGAGTATGAGCCGGCATACATGGACCACCCCTATTTGACCAAGCTGAAGGCCAATGCCTTTTCGTTGAAAGCTAAAGACAGTCAGGGGGCGGAAAAAGTCTTGCGGAAAAAGGCCGCGGACAGACTCATCCTTGTCTCGGAGTTCTGGGACCAGGGGCAGGATGGCGCCGACCTGGCCATTTACGACATGGATTTCCCGAAACGTTACTATCGGAGTCGGCTGCGGGGCGAAGTCACCGCGGAATCCCTGGAAAACTCCCTGGCCTATACAAATTCTAGCTTTTGGGTTGTGGAGCGGCTCCACAAGTATTACAGCCGTCCCGGTCGTGAAAAGGACCTGGAAGGACTGTTTGAGAGAATCGGGGGCCGGTTTGTCGGCAGCCCGGACCGGAGCGCCCTGCTCGCCGAAAGGCGCAAAAAAGACAACGATCCCGAGGGCGTCAAGTCGCATTATAAGGACGCTATGGCGGCGAACAAAATGGACTGGAATGCCTATCTGGAACTCGGAAAGATGGCCGTCAAGGACGACAAGGTGCAGGAGGCCTTTGACATCCTTTCCGGTTACCCACCCTTTGCAAGCAAGGAGTCCCCGGATGGCGTGGCGCTTTCGCATAAAGCCTTTGACGCCGCGCTGATTTTTTTCAAACTGGGCGAAATTGATAAGGCCCAAAAGCTCTTTACTGTAGCCCAACAATATCAGACTGGCTCGGAGAGTGAAATGAAGGCCGCCGCGCTCTCTGCTTTGACAAAGGGAGCGCTGGCCGAGGCGGCCGTGAGTTATTTATATGCAATCAAACGGTACCAATCCTCTAGCAGCATAGAAGATTACATCGTCCTGCTTCATGCCATGGGCTATCACGAGATAGCCGATGCGGTCTTCAAGCGCACCCCCCCGGACAAGGTCGTTTCTGGGGTGTTGTACTCTGTCCTTTACGGGATGCGCGTTCAGGGGAAGTCGGATGAAGAGATCGCCGGGTGGATTAAAGAGGAGCCGTCCGATGCGAATTTTTTGTACCTGCATGATTTAAACATGGTCAACAGGGTGCCGGAAACAACACCCTCGCTGATGACGAGAGCGTCCGAGCAGACGCGGAAGCCAGGCAAGCGGATTGGCGAGACGTCGTTTGCAATCCTGCCGGCGGATTCGATGAATGAGCGCCGGCTACGCACCTACAACAACTTTCAAAAGGGCGAATATGAAAAAATGCTGTTGACGGACACCGGCAGGCTCGATTTGATTGACAGCCGTTTTCTTCCCTATTTGGCGGCAGGCTACCATTATGCCAACCAGCGGGAAGTGTTTCGCAAGGTATTCGATGAGTTCACAGTCAAAAACGGCAAAGGGCAAGGCTATTATCTAGCGGAGGGGGTTCTCGCCGGGCTGGGGGACAAGGCTGATCACGCTTTGCAACAAATACGTCAGGCCTACCTCTTGCTGCCCGTCGAATCAAGTTTCTCTTTGTACAATCTTGCTGAGTTGTGCGAATGGCTTTATGAAAAAACCCATGATAAAAAATATCTAGGGGCATGCCTTGAATATGCCAAGAGAGCTAACATGAGGAGCCCGTCAGCGCCTTGGCCATATTCTTTCCTCGCCAAACATGGCGAAACGGAGATGGATAAGCTGGTGAACCTCGGCGTGGCGTTGTATCTCGACCGGAATTCTGTCAGGATCAAGCACTTCACCGAGGCGGAGAAGGCCAAGGCGCAGCAACTGTTCGAGAAGAACAACATTTTCAAGGCGGCAAGCTCTTCGGGAGAAAAGACCCGGCTTTAACAGAGCCGTGACCCGTATTGGCGAACTTCCCATTGAAACACCTCCTCCTCCGATCTCTCGTCAGCGTCGGCGTGGCCATTGCCACGGCGTTCGTCGTCGCGCTGGCCGTCACGATCGTCGATCTCTACCTGGTCGGGCACGGCTACCCGTCCATCAACCGCGAGGTGCTCCTCTGGCCGGGCGGCGGGGTCAGCCTGAGCCCGGCCGGGATCCTGCTGCTCCTGTGCAGCTTCGGCGCGGGGGGCGCCACCTGGTTCTTTATGCGCCGCCCCTCCGGCAGCGCGGCAGCGCCCCCGCGTTCCGCCCCGGACAGACAACCCGCCGGGCGCAAGCGCGCCCGCCCGCCCGAAGGAGGTTCCCAGTGAAGACCGTCATCCGGCTCCTCGCCCTGCTGCTCCTGCTCCCCGCCCCCGCCCCGGCCGCGCCGCCGGAGGAAATGCCCGCGCTGCTGAAGAGCGGTTTCGAGAAGTACGCCGCCGACGGGCCGAAAGCCGCCATCGAGGGGTGGACGAAGGGGAGCGCGATCGAGGCCAGCAAGGAGGCCCTGGCGCAGGCCAACAGTTTCAGACAGGTCGAGGATTTTTACGGCAAGTACATCGGCTATGAGCTGGTCCGGAAAAACCAGATCTCCGAGAGCTCGGCGGCCTACCTGGTCATCATCAAGTACGAAAAGGGGAACATCTTCTCGGTCTTCAACCTGTACCGGAAGCCGGACGGGGGCGAGGTGGTCACGACCTTCAATTTCCACACCAGCGCCCAGCAGATATGGCCCGCCTCGGCCATTTACGGGTGCGGCAACTAAACAACCAGGCAACCATCACGACGACGAACGGAGCGGAGCGCATGAGCTTTCGGCACCACATCCTCCTGCCGGCAATCCTGGTCCTTGCCGGGTGCGCGGCGAACAAGGCCGGCGTGGACCCCGGCAAGCCGTGCACGAAACCGAACTTCGACAGGATCATCGTCAACATCGGCGCCGACAGGATCGACATCCCGGAGAGCAAGTACGCCTACCTGAAGGAGCCGATGCTCAACCTCACGCGGGACAGCCTGGTCGACACGCTCAGGGAGGAGTTCGACGGCCAGGGGCGCAAGGTGAGCATCGACACCGGCCGGGGCTGCGCGCAGCGCGCCGTCCTGGTGACCGGCCAGCTCACGTCCCTGACCCACCGGGCGAAGCGGTTCAGCGGCGACATGACGCTGACGCTGACCCATTGCGACAGCAACAAGGTCCTGCTGTCGGAGGAGTTCTCCGCCAGGAACAAGGACCGGGACTTCCCGGACACGCCGACCGAGCTCGGGAGCAATGCCGGCAACGCCGTGGCCGAGCGCCTGACCGCTTGCGACTAGGCGGCCGGCCCCGGCACCCCCTGCGAACCGGCGGGGTCCCCCGCCCTACCAGCCGCAGCGCCTGCTGCCCGCCGCAACGGGCAGGGACGCCCGCGCAACGGCCATCGCCATGCACTGGACCTATCTGATTCTCGCCGGCCTCTTCGAAATCGGCTGGCCCATCGGCCTCAAAATGGCCCAGGATCCCGCCAGCCGCTGGAGCGGCATCGCCGTGGCCGTCATCTTCATGGGGATGAGCGGCGCCCTCCTCTGGCTGGCCCAGCGGCAGATCCCGATCGGCACGGCATACGCGGTCTGGACGGGCATCGGCGCGGCGGGCACCTTCCTGGTGGGCGTGCTGCACTACGGCGACCCGGCCTCGTTCGCGCGCTACCTGGGCGTCGCCCTGATCATCGCCGGGGTCGCAGCCCTGAAACTGGCGCAGTGACCGCCAGCCGCCCCGAAAGGCTGACGGCGGGGCCCGCCGCGCAGCGCACCAGGGCCGGAGGCCGCGCATGGACACCATGATCTTCGCCATCGACCCTACCGGGACGCGCCTCTATTTTGCGCTGCTCCTCGCGATTGCCGCCTTGCTGGGGGCCGCGGTGTACCGGGTGCTGGCACGGCCGGAGACGATCCGGGCGGAGTTCCGCGGCCTGTTCCGTCCGGCAGCGAAAAGAACGGCCGCGGCCTGGGCGGTGGTGGCGATGCTCCCCCTCGGCCTGTACGGCTACCGGGACTGCTGGACCTACTTCTACGCCGTGAGGCTCAACGGCGACCGGCTGATCCTGACCTACCTTTTCCCGACCAGGGAGCAGGAACTGGCCGACCTGGGCAGCATCAGCGTCACCGCCGTCGCCGAGGCCCGCAAAGGGCTGGTGTACCGCATCCGGGTCGATGCCGGAGGGCGGCACTTCGTCAGCCAGCAGATGCCCCGCCCGGAAGCGGAGACCCGTCTCCGGGCGCTGACGCAGGCACTGCAGCAGCGGACCGGGGCGGCCCGGCCGTGACCCCGCAGCCCCCCGGACAGGCACTGCAATTGCCCGTTGAACAACCGGGCGCTTCACGCTATCTTGGCGGAATCGCTGCGGGCCGGCCGCGATGTGCAGCGCCCCGGCCCGCCCTTCATCGCCCCGGCAGGAGGCCCCGCATGACCCTCACCCGCGCGCTCGTCGCCGTGCTGCTGCTCTCCCCCGCCCTGGCGCTGGCCGCGCCGTCCCGGCCGGCGAAACCGGCCAGGGCCGCCAAACCCGCCGCGGCCGAGCGCGAGATCCCGGCCGTGCTCAAGAGCGGCTTCGAGATGTACGCCAAGGAGGGGCCGAAAGCGGCGATCGAGTGCTGGACCAGGGGGAGCGCCGTCGAGGGGCGCAAGGAGGCCCTGTCGCAGGACGACGACTTCAAGCTGCTCGAGGAGTTCTACGGCCGCTACGTCGGCTACGAGTTCGTCCGCGAGCACCGCATCACCAAAAGCACCTCGACCTGCCTGGTCAACATCAAGTACGAGAAGGGGAACCTCTACTCGGTCTTCTACCTGTACAGGAAGCCCGACGGCGAGCAGGTCATCACCACCTTCAACGTCCACACCAACCCGCAGGCGATCTGGCCGGCGTCGGCGATCTTCGGCGCCGGCAACTGACCTCCCCGTCGCCCCGCCCCCAACTCCATGGCCCTGATCACCCTGCGCGACCTCACCCTGGCCTTCGGCGGCCCGCCGCTGTTCGACGGCGTCACCCTGCAGATCGAGGCGGGGGAGCGCCTGTGCCTGCTGGGGCGCAACGGCACCGGGAAATCGACCCTGCTCAAGGTGATCGCCGGGGAACTGCCGCCGGACGGCGGCGAGATCCACCGCCAGCAGGGGCTGAAGGTGGCGCTGGTCTCCCAGGAGGTGCCGCAGGAACTGGCCGGGACGGTGTTCGACATCGTCGCCGCCGGCATGGAGACGGCGGCCGACCTGCTGGCCGCCTACCACGCCCTGGCGCACCGGCTGGAGACGAGCGGCGACGCGGCCCTGCTGCCGCAGCTCGAGGCGCTGCAGCACCGCCTCGAGGAGGCCGGGGCCTGGAGCCTGCACCAGGAGGTCGAGCGGATCCTCAAGCGGCTGAGCCTCGACGCCGACGCCGCCTTTTCCGCCCTCTCCGGCGGCACCAAGCGCCGGGTGCTGCTGGCCCGCGCCCTGATCGCCGCCCCCGACATCCTCCTGCTCGACGAGCCGACCAACCACCTCGACATCGACACCATCCTCTGGCTCGAGGAGTTCCTCCTCAAGAACGTGCGCACGCTGGTCTTCGTCACCCACGACCGCGCCTTCGCCCGGCGCCTGGCCAACCGGGTGGCGGAGCTCGACCGCGGCCGGCTCTACGCGTTCAGCTGCAGTTACGACCAGTTCGTCGAACGCCGCGAGGCGCTGTTGGAGGCCGAGGTCACCCGCCAGGCGCTGTTCGACAAGAAGCTGGCCCAGGAGGAGGCGTGGATCCGCCAGGGGATCAAGGCGCGGCGCACCCGCAACGAGGGGCGGGTGCGCGCCCTGAAGAAGCTGCGCGAGGAGTACCGGCGGCGGCGCGAACGGCAGGGGACGGCGAAGCTGCAGTTGCAGGAGGCGGAACGCTCCGGGGCGCTGGTGGCGGAGGCCGAGGGGATCAGCTACGCCTGGGCGGGGCAGCCGCTGCTCCGCGACTTCTCCACCACCATCCTGCGCGGCGACCGGATCGGCATCATCGGCCCCAACGGCTCGGGGAAGACCACCCTGTTGCGCCTGCTCCTCGGCGAGCTGCAGCCGCAGTCCGGCAGCGTGCGCCTCGGCACCCGCCGCGAGGTGCTCTACTTCGACCAGCTGCGCGACCAGCTCGACCTCAACGCCACCGTGGTCGACAACGTCGGCGAGGGGAACGACACGGTGGTGATCAACGGCAAGCCGCGCCACGTGATCGGCTACCTGCAGGACTTCCTCTTCGCCCCGGAGCGGGCCCGCTCGCCGGTGCGCATCCTCTCCGGCGGCGAGCGCAACCGCCTGCTGCTGGCGAAGCTCTTCACCAGGCCGGCCAACGTGCTGGTGCTCGACGAGCCGACCAACGACCTCGACGCCGAGACGCTGGACCTCCTCGAGGAGCTGTTGCTCGACTACGCCGGCACCCTGCTGCTGGTCAGCCACGACCGCGATTTCCTCAACAGCGTGGTCACCTCGACCATCGTCCTCGACGGCAGCGGCAAGGTCGAGGAGTTCGTCGGCGGCTACGACGACTGGCTGCGCCAGGCCCGGGCGGCGCGGCCGGCCGAAGCGCCGCCGAAGAAGGCCGCCGAGGCGCCGCGCCCGGCGAAAGAGCGGCCGCGCAAGCTGAGCTTCAAGGAGAACCAGGAGCTGGCCGCCCTCCCCGAGCGGATCGCCGCCCTGGAGGCGGAGCAGGCCGCCCTGCTGGCGACGCTGGCCGACCCGGAGTTCTACAAGAGCGCCGGCCCCGAGGTCGCCCGGCTCAACGCCCGCCTGCCGGAGCTGGAGGCGGAGCTGGCCGCCGCCCGCAAGCGGCTGGAGGACGAGGTCCTGGCGGGCGCCCGGACGATGGAGATGTTCGTCGAGTTCTGCCGGAGGGTCGGCTACGACTTCGTCTTCATGTACACGCTGTTCGACCTTCCCCGTAGCCATGGGCAGACGACCGACCGCGAGGGCGAGGGCTGGACCGACGGCCTGCGCGTGTGGCAGGACGAAACAACGGGCCCCATCCAAAGCTGGGAGGACTTCGAGAAGTACCCGTGGCCCAAGCCGGAAGACACGGACTACTCCGGGCTGGAGTACCTCAACCTCATCGTCCCCGAAGGCATGAAGATC
>SRXB01000118.1 GCA_009724975.1 bacterium
AAGAGGGAAAAGTTAAGCAGAGGAGGAGGAGCCTGATAGGTACCGGGGAGCGCTCGGAGAAGATAAGGACCTACAACTTCCCTCAGAGGAGAGTGACTGACCACCGCATCAACCTGAGCCTTTACAGACTTGAGCAGGTATTGGACGGTGATCTTGGGGAGCTCGTGCAGGGCCTCCTTGCTGCTGAGCTCCGAGAGAAACTGAAGGAGGGTTGATAGAGCATGGACCCATCCTCTCCCGGAATGAGCATAGGAGATCTCCTCTATCAGGGGGAGAAATATCTCGTCTCGAGAGGCATCGAAGAGCCATCTCTCAACTCTAAGATCCTTCTCTCCCACGCCCTGGGGTTAGAGGGAGACGATTTGCTCTCAAAGCTTAACGGTGCGGCCAAGGCGGAGAGCGAGGAGGCGTTCGGCGGGGGCCAGGACGTGACCGCCTCCGGCGCCACCCTCGACCTCAAGCAAGCGCTCTTCACCTGGGGCAAGATCCCCGCCGCCATCCGGGTCGCCCGCTCCGGGCGGATGCTGGCCGAGGACGAGCTCCGCCTCTACCGCCAGACGGCTGTCAGGCTGGTGACGGGGGCGTTCTTCGACGTCCTCCTCGCCCGCGAGATAGACCCGGAAGTGCGCGGCGGCCTTTTGCTTCACGCAAAGCTTCTTTACGCCATTGGCGACGAGAAGGAGGGGGTGCCGCTTCTTTCGGAAGCGATATCCAAAGGGGAGGGCGGCGCCGAGGCCCTTTACACCTACATAAACTGGATGGAGAGGCTAGGAAGGCGGCAGGAGGGGACTGATTTCATAGAAAAACTCGCCGCCGAATTCCCCGATCCGCCCGACGACCTTCTGGGCGCTATGGGGTGGCTGGCCTTCCTTTCCGGCGATTACCCGAAGGCCGCTTCCAAATGGGAAAAGATAGCCGACCAGGCGGAAGCCGGACGTTACTCGCTCTACCTGGCCAGAATCCACAAAAACACGGGGGAACTGCAAAAGGCGGAAAACTGGTCAAAAGTGGGCATGGGTTCCGGCTCCGAGGGAGACCGAAGGCTCGCCGCCCTTGAGCTTGCCGACATCTACACCGCCAGGGGCCGCGTCTCGGCCGCGGTAGGAGTCCTCGAAGATATCCTCAAGCAAAATCCAGAGGATTTCGAGGCGCTTAACGCCATCGGCCTCATCGAGATGGGCAAGGAAAACCCGAAAAAAGCGGGCGATTACTTCAGAAAAGCCACTGAAACAGGCGAGGCGCGCCCCGAGGGGTGGAACAACCTCGGCCTGGTCCTTCGCGCCTCCGGCGACCACAAGGGGGCTGAGGAAAAATACAAAAAAGCCCTCGCCGCCGACCCCAACTTCGCCCCCGCGCTAAAGAATCTGGCCATTTTGTACGACAAGTACATGGGCCGCTTTTCCGAAGCGATAGCCCTTTACGAAAACTACCTCAAGATTCGCCCGACCGACGAGGAGGCCCAAAAATGGCTCAAGGCCTCCCAGCGCCAGGCGGGGGGCGGACAATGAAGAAAACCATCAAAAGCGCATGGGGGGTATTCCTCCTTATCGCCGCTTCCCTTATCGCCGCGCAAGCCCCAGCCGAGGAGCAAACGCCTCAAAAACCCGCGCAGGAACAGGTGAAAGTGGAGGAAGGCGATAAGATTCAGGTCCAGATGCAGGACGTGGAGATACGCGGAGAGTTGGAGCGGCCCGAAGTATTCTATATCATTCCACGCCGACAGGCCCGCATGGACATGGGCAACATGCGCAAGGATTACGAGCGTGAAATTTTGACTCCGGTCATGCCGGAGACCTTTGAATCAGCCTATAAAGAGCTTCAGCCAAAAGAAAATTGACAAGCCTTTCAAGGTTTTTTTAACAGTTGGGGCCTTTGCCCCCTTTAGGGGCGGCCCGGGGATAACGAAAAGGGAGGAACCACGAAAATGTTCTCATCTATAGCCAAGTTCATTCACGACGGCGGCACCTACATGTACTGGATAACCGCGATCATGTTCTTCGGGATTGCGGTTTCCGCCGAAAGGCTTTTTTTCCTCATCAAGAAATTCGACGTCGACGGCAGGAAATTCTACAACGAACTCACCAAGCTCATACAAAACGGCGACATGAACGCCGCCAAAGCCCTTTGCAACTCGGAGGCCCCCCTGCCGCGCATCCTCGGCGCTGGCCTCTCTCAGGCCAACAGGAGCGAGACGGCGATTCAAAATGCCGTCGATGAAGCCGCCCTTTCTATAATCCCATCTATCGAGAAGCGCACCCCCTACATCTCGATGGTCGCCAACGTTTCCACCCTGCTCGGCCTCATCGGAACGATACAGGGGCTCATCTTCGCGTTCGACGCGCTGGCCAACGCCGACCCCTCCCAGAAGGGCGCCCTTCTCGCCCAGGGCATAGCGATGGCGATGTACACCACCTACTACGGCCTCATGGTCGCGATACCGCACATGGTCGTCTACTCCTACATACAGGCCAAGACCACCAAGGTCATAACGGAAATCGACGAGTATTCCGTCAAGTTCATCAACTTCCTAATCGCCCGCCAAAAGGGAGAGTAGAACCATGGCGGGATTCTCTCCCTCCAAGAGAAGGCATACAAAGCATAGCGATGTGGATTTGCCGCTGATTCCGGCGATGAGCCTCATGGTCGTTCTCGTCCCGATGCTCATCCAGACGGCGGCTTTCGTTAAATTGTCGTCGGTGCAGCTGAATCTCCCCAGCACCGACGTGGTCACCTATGTAGATGCGCCTGTGCAGCAGCAAATGGTGACCGAATCCATATCGCTCGCCGTAACAAGACAGGGGTTCCAGATAATCTCGGAAGAGGCGACCCTTCGCAAAATCCCCCTGAAAGCGGGTGGATTCGATTTCGACGCCCTGGGCTCTGCCCTCGGGGAGTTGAAGAGGTCGCAGTTCGCGGGCCAGACCGCGATAATACTCCTCGTGGACGACGGGGTTATCTATGACGACATTATCCACACAATGGACGTGTGCAGGCCCAGCTTCCCCGGAGTTTCGCTGGCCGACCGCGTGCAGACCGGCGGTTAGGGAAGGAGGGCTAAATGGCGTCTTCACCAACGAAAAAGAAAAAGTTCAGCCCTTCCTCCCCGCAGGAAGTCAGCATCCAGATAACATCGCTGATGGATATCTTCACCACCCTGCTGGTCTTTTTGATGCTCAATTACGCCGCGGAAGGCGCGGTGGTCTCTATAGCTGAAAGCATCAAAGTGCCAGCGTCCAAATCGCAGGAAGAGGTTCATCCGGCAGTTGCCATCGCCTTCAACGGAAAGTCTCTTTACGTAGACGGAAACGTTCTGATTGAAGACATAGCGCCATATCTCAACAGCGACGAGATGATGATCGAGCCGCTTTACAACGTTCTTAACGCCCAGGCCGAGAGCCTCAAGAAAATAGCCGAGGCAAACAAGAACGTGGATTTCACCGGCGAGATCCTTCTCCAGGGAGACCGGCAGGTTCCTTTCAGACTCCTTAAAAAGATAATATTCACAGCGGGACAGGCTGAATACGTCAACCAGTCCCTCGTCGTCTTTAAGGAGGAGTGATGGGGCCGTTTAAATTTCCCGGAAAGGCGGCTCCGGCGACAGGCGCGACGCACCTTCACGTACAGATTGAGAAGGGCGGCCGCGTATTGGGAAAGAACGTGGCGAACCACGGCTCTTTCCGCTGGGGCCCCTCCACCGGCAACGAACTTATTTACCCGGTAGAAGGCGTCTCCTCTTCCGAGCAGTTGTTCCACTTCGGCAAGGATGGGGTTGAGTTTTTCGTAAAACCCGGCATGACCGGCGAAATTTCCGCGGGAAACTCGACCCTGAAAGTCGAGGACATGGAAGCCTTCGGGCTTCTCAGGGGCGGCGGTTCGTCGCAGCATGCAATAATAACGGAGAAAATGGGCGGTTGGGTTGAATACAGGGGTATAAGGATTTTCTTTACCTTTGGCCCTGCCCCCGTAGTTGAGACAAAGCCCACAACAGAGGAATCGGGAGAGAGAATTTCCGAAGAAAAACCGGCGGGCGCGCCAGTTGCCGCCGAAAAAAGGCCTCCACCTCCCCCGCCAAGGCCCGCCGCTCCGCAAAGGGGCGCCGAGCCGGTGGAAAAGCGCCGCAAGCCGCAACCCAAGACCCCGGCGCACCTCAAGCGGGAGTGGATGACAAAGGAAGACCGCCATTTCTCGATACTTATGGGTTGCCTTTACCTCTTCATGGTCATCTCCAACGTTTACCTCGCCTCCATCTACAAAAAGGAGCCTCCCAAGCTGGAGAAAGTCCCGGAGCGCTTCGCGAAGCTGGTCTACGAGGCCCCGCAGGCCAAGACCCGCGTCAAAAAGGAGATAGAGGAGAAGAAAAAGAAGGAGGAAGCCCTCCAGGCCAAGGAAGAAAAGCGCCCCGCCAACAGGGTCGAGGAAAAGATGGCCGAAGTCGTTCGGGAAGCTCCAAAAGCCCAGGCCCAGGCGCCTTCCGGCGGAGGGGGCGGAGGCGGAGGCATCGAGCCTTCCGCCGAACAGATGGCCCAGCGCCGCGAGGCGATTCGCAAAGAGGTTTCCAAAAAGGGGCTTCTGGGCGTGCTCGGCGGAAGGGGCGGGGCTGCGACTTCGTCCGGTCGCGCTTCGATTCTTTCAGGCGGCGGTAGGGCCGTTGACCTTGACAAGATACTCGACGCGGTAGGTTCCGGCGGTCTTCGTCCCGGCGCCAACGGCGGCGCCGGCGGCAGCGGCGACGGCACCGGCGGCGAGTGGAAGGGGCAGTCCATCGGCGGAGCCAGCATAGACGCCGCCGCCTCGGGCGTAGCCGCGGCCTCCAAGCGCGTCGCAAACCTGGAAAAGAGGCAGGATACCGCGGTCAAATCAGCCGAAACGGTATCGGTCGACGACATAAGCACCAAGGAGGCGGTGGCGATAATCAATCGCACCGTTGAAACATACCTTGGCGGCATACGGTATCTTTACAACAGGGAGCTTCGCAAAAACCCCGATCTGGAAGGCAAGGTCACGATCTCCATCACCATCAACCCCGACGGCACGGTCGGCGCGGTTTCGCTGGTGGAAACCACGATGAACGCGCCGGAGCTGGTGGATGGCATAATAGCCCGCATAAAGCGGTGGACCTTCCCGCAGGTCGCGCAAAAGCCTATTACGGTCAAGTACCCCTTCGTCTTCTTCCCGAGCATGTAGGAAAATGGCGAAAGAAAAAGCCCGCACAAAAATACTGGCATCAGGCCTCGCCGTCCTCGCCCTTCTGGCGGGGGCGGCGAATTGCCGCGCGCAGGCGGCGGACCCCCAGCGGGCTGAAAAACTCCTGATGGAGAGGCTAAAGCTCAAGAGTCTCCTCGAAGAGAAGCACGAGGCGCGCCTCCTCTCCTTCTACGCCGACAAAGCCGAACCCGCTCCCCTTCGGGCCCTTGCGCTGGAGGCGGTCTTCGCGCCCAAGGCCTTTCCTCTCTCGGTGACCGACCGTGCCACCCTATCCGAAGCGCTCTTAAACCCCGAGCCGCAGGTCCGGCTCATGGCCGCCAAGCTGATAGGGCGCATAAAAGAGACCAACCTCATCCGCCAGGTCCTTGAGCTTGCCGACCTCGACCCCGACCCCGAGGTGAAGGCCGAGGCGCTCGTTTCGGCCCGTCCGTGGACGCGCCTGACCCACCTTTACTTCCTTGAGAAGGCGGTGGAGAGCGAATCGGAAAAGGTGCGGGTAGAGGCGGTCAACTCGCTCGCCTCCCTCTCGGCGGTCGAGCTAAACCCCGCCATGATGGCCAAGGTAAAGTCCTTTTCCCGTCCGGGCCAGCCCGATTCCCTGCGAAAAGCCGCCATAGGAGCGCTCTACCGCTGGAAGAGCCTCGAATGGGAGGACCTGCGGGAGATTCTCGCCGATCAAAAGAGCGGCGAGGAGCTGAAAATATTCGCCATAGAGCTTTCCGACAAGATGCCGATGGCCCTGCGCGAGCGTCACGAGATTTTGCGCGAACTGGCCATCACCGAGCCATCTCTGGGGATAGTCTGGCAGTCCTACCGCCGCATAAAGGCCGGCACCAAGGGCGACGACGACATAAACCGCACCCTCGCCAAACTTATCTCCACCACCAACCAGAATAACGCCGCCATCGACGACATAGCCGCCTACCTCAAGGCGCAGGGTTTGCAGGTTTACCGCCGCAGCGAGGGCGGCTGGACCGTGCGGGGGATATAGTCCCCATGAAAAAGCTCTTTTTCGCGGCCCTCTCACTCCTTTTTTTCCTTCCTCCGCCTGCGGAGGCCGAACTTATCACCAAAGACACCCGCTGGTCCGGCGTCGTCAACCTGGCCGACGACGTTCTGGTCTGCAAAGGCGCGACCCTAACCATCGCGGCGGGAACGAAAGTCCTCTTTGAAGAGGCGACCAGCACGAAGACCGACCCCTCCTTCTGGTCCCCCAACACCGAGATTGCCGTGAACGGCAGGCTGGTGGTTGAAGGCACAAAAGAGGAGCCGGTAACCTTTGAGCCGGTCACCGGCGTAGGCGGGGGAATAATCGCCGCCACCGGCTCGGAGGTGGTTATAAAAGGGGCTAGAATCGCCCGCTCAGAGGAGGGGCTTTTGGCGGCTGGCGGCTC
>SRXB01000434.1 GCA_009724975.1 bacterium
AGAATAGACGGCATCATCAATTACGCCCAATCCTTCTGCTTTCGGCAGATGGAGGAGGTCATCTTCAAAAAGAGCCTCGGAGTCCCCGTCCTCACCATCGAGGGCGACCGGCCAATGGCGCTCGACCCACGCACCCGCACCCGCCTTGAGAGCTTCATCGAGATGCTCGGGTCTTCGTTTTAGCTCCAAAATGGAACCGCTTGAGCTTTTGGAGAAGAAAATCGCCCGCAAGGCCGCGCGGGCGATACATGAATTCTCGATGATAACCGAAGGCGACCGCGTCTTGGTCGCCCTCTCCGGCGGCAAGGACTCCTGGACCCTTTTGAACGTCCTTTTGCGGCTCAGGCGAAACTCCCCCGTCAAATTCACAGTCTCCGCCGCAACAGTTCACCCGGGCTTTCCCGAATTCGACCCCTCGCCTCTGCAAAAATATCTTTCCGGGCGCGGAATCGAATACTTCATAGAAAGAGCGCCCCTCGGGGATATAATCGAAAACCACAAAACCCCAGGCACCAGCTACTGCGCCTTTTGCGCGAGGCTACGGCGCGGCGTGCTCTATACCTTCGCCAAACGCGAGGGCTTCACCAAAATCGCCCTCGGCCACCACGCGGACGACCTTATAGAAACCCTCCTTCTGGCGCAGTTTTTCACCGGCGAGATAAAGTCCATTCCACCTGTCCTTCTGGCCGACGACGGGGTGAACGTCGTCATAAGGCCCCTTTGCCGCGTCTTCGAGGAGGAGATTTCAGCCTACTCCCAAGTCGCGGACTTTCCGGTAATCTCCTGCGGGTGCCCCCCTCACCGCACCGGCGCGGAGGAATTAAACCGCGCCAAAATGAAAAAAATGCTCTCTGAACTGGAAAAAGGGCACCACGGAATCAAGGCCAATCTTCTCTCTTGCCTTGGCAGGGTAAGGACGCGCTATCTTATGCAGAAAAATCTCCACATCCTTGACGAAGGTGAGCCATGTCCGTTGAAGAAACCATAGAAGCGGGGAATTTCATCTACCGCATAATCGACGAGGAACGCGCCGCGGGAAAACACGGCGGCAGGGTCGCGACCCGCTTCCCGCCCGAGCCCAACGGCTACCTCCACATCGGCCACGCAAAATCCATCTGCCTTAATTTCGGCATCGCCCGCGACTACAAGGGCACCTGCAACCTTCGCTTCGACGACACCAACCCCGCGAAGGAAGAGCAGGAGTACGTAGACTCCATAATGGAAGACGTGCGCTGGCTTGGGTTTGAGTGGGACAACCTTTATTACGCCTCCGATTACTTCGGCCACCTCTACCGCTGGGCCGTGAAGCTTATAAAAGACGGCAAGGCCTACGTGGACGACCAGAGCGCCAAAGAGATAAGCGACTCGCGCGGGACCCTCACCGAGCCAGGCAGGGAGAGCCCTTACCGCAACCGATCCGTAGAGGAGAACCTTGAGCTTTTCGAGGCGATGAAGGCGGGCAAGTTTCCCGACGGCTCCCGCGTCCT
>SRXB01000435.1 GCA_009724975.1 bacterium
CTTCCATGCTGGCCGAGGAGACGCGCGCGCTCAATTACACCCTGGAAAAAGACCCCCAAAATCCTTCCCCGACCCGCACCTTCACCCTGCCCGTGACCTTCACCCTCGCCGACGGAGTCGACGCGGCAAGCGTCACCATAAACGTAAAGGTGGGGTACAAGGGCTCAGAGGCGAAGATATCCCTCGGGCCGATTAACGAAAAGATAGAGGTGAAAAAGGGGTTTTTGGCGCGGCTCTTCGGTGGTTAACAGACTTTACTTCGTCTCATGCGGCCCGGGCGACCCGGGCCTTTTGACCCTCGCGGGGCTAAAGGCCATCGAAGAGAGCCCCTTCATACTCTCGCCCGCCCTCTATATGGAGACTTTCGCCCAACTGCTTGAAGGCAAGGAGGTCGAAAGCCCCTTCACGATGAATTTCGCCGACGCCTCCCGCTGGATAGAGGCGCGCCTCCAAAAAGGGAGCGTTGCCTTCCTCGTCCCGGGCGATTTTTCAACTTTCTCCCCCTTCCAGTCCTTCATAACCCGCTTCAGCGATATTTCAGAGGTCATACCGGGGGTCGGCGCGCACTCGGCGGCGGCGGCGGTCCTGAAAAGAGCCTTCGACATGCCCCGCGTCGCGCATTGCACCGTAGTCACCAGCCCCCGCGCCATCACCCAAAGCGGCAGGGTCGACCTTCGCGAATACGGCGGCCCGGGAAAGACCCTCATCCTTTACATGGTGAATAAAAAGATTGATGAGCTGGTCGCGGACCTTCTTGCCGTATACCCGCCGCATACCCCGATAGCGATTCTTGAGAAAATAGCCTGTCCAGACCAGATTGTTGCGAAAGGAACCCTCTCCACCATAGCCGATATACTCGGAGACAGGGACCCCTTCAACGTCGGCTCGGCCTCTTCCGAGCCAAGCCTGGCCCTTGTGGTCGTAGGCGACGCCATAGGGGCGGACGAGCCGCCCGAAAGCTGGGACTACCGCTACGAAAACCTCTGGAAGCCCCGCGCCATGCGCTGATTTGCACCACATGAAACCCCAGAAAGCCGTTTTTCAGATTCTCTCCCCCTTCGACAACCTCGCCGAAACAGAAATTCTGATAGAGGCGGGGGCCACCGAGCTTTACGGCGGGGTTTCGCCGGACGGCTGGAGGGGCAGGGGAGTTAGCGCCAACCAGCGCACCTTCGATTCCGCCCAGTTCTCCTCCGAGGAGGAGTTCAGGCGGGCGGTGGAGGCGGCCGACAAGGTCGGCGCGCCCGTTTACCTCGCCCTAAACGCCCCCGTCAACTCACCGGCCTTCACCGACGACCTTCTGGCCCTCGCGGAGCGCGCGGCGGGCTTTGGCGTGAGAGGAGCGATAGTAGGCGACCCGGCGCTGATTGTTAAAATGAAAGAGGCGGGAATAAAACTTCAGATAACGCTCTCGACGATGGCGGGGGCGATGAACCGACACGCCTTCGGCTTTTTCGCATCGCTCGGCCCAAAGCGCGCCGTA
>SRXB01000436.1 GCA_009724975.1 bacterium
CTTTTGGGGCTCGTAAAAGCTCCACACCGAGTAGGAGAGGCCGCCATCGGAGCGTATGCCGCGCATGAGGCGCGAACGAAAGCCGCCCCCGCCCAGAATGAAATCGGCCATGTCGCAGGGGGCCTGCAAGGGGTCCTCGATGCGCGGGGCGAGGCCTCCCCACACTATGGTGGCCTGTTTGCCCTTTTTGGGCACTACCACTATCTGCGGCTCGGGGGTGGGGGGAGGGGGAAGCGATTGGAAGCTCCCTCCTTCGCCGGGCAATTTGCCGAAATTCTCCTCAAGCAGGGCCATTATCCGCGCGGGGTCGAAATCGCCCGCAACCCCCACCACCCAGCCTGAATCACTAACCAGCCGCTCCCGATAGTCAATTGAATCTTCGCGCTTCATCGCGTCAACGGTTTTAAGGGTCGGGGTGACGCCGCGAGGGGTCCCCCTGTACATCGCGCGGCGAAATTCGCGAAAGGCCAGCGCCTCCACGTCCTCCTCCTCGCGCAGGATATCGCTCTTGGCTCTCTTTACGGCCACCTTCCAGCGCCCCTCGTCGAAGGCGGGGGTGAATATGAGCTCCCGCGCGAAGCCCAGCCCCGCCTCAAGGTCCTCCTTGAGCGCAGAAAGGGTCACCGTGCCGCTCTGCCTGCCTATGGAGAGGCCAAGGTCTATCGCCCTGTCCTCCAGAAGATCGTCAAGCTCACCGGCTGGGTGGGCGAGGGTCCCGCCGCTCCTCCACGCCATCGCCGTGACCGAAGAGATGCCCGCGAGGTCCGGAGGGTCGTAAACCGCGCCACCCCTGAAAGAGAAAAAAACGCGCACCAGCGGAATCTCGTGGTCTTCAAGCAAAAAGACCTTCGCGCCGCCGGAAAGAACCTTCTCGCTAATGGGGGGCGGGGTGAATTTCAGCGGCCCGAAGGTCGCGCTTCTGGGTTCAAGGGGCTTTTTGGCGGCGCACCCGAGGAGCGCAAGAGCGATAAGCGCGCAAAGAAGAGCTTTCCTCATCGTCCTTCCCCCTCCCCCCTTTCGCCGCCATCGGGAATGAAGGCAAGGGTCTCGTTGGAGGGGGTGAAGTACGCTTTGGCGGTCCTCGCCGCCTCTTCCGGCGTTATCGAGGCGAGCACTTCGGGGTGCCGCTCTATGTAGCGCCAGTCTCCGGCGACGGTTTCGAAATATGAGAGCTTCCTGGCCAGCCCCACGTCGGAGACGAGCCCCCTTACACTATCGGCCAAAATCGCCTTTTTCACTCTCTCAAGCTCCTCGGGGCGCGGGGGATTGGAGAAAAGCGCGGCGAGCTCTTTTCGCGCCGCCTCCACCGCCGTCATGACCGGAACGCCCTGCGCAGGCTCTATGAAGACGCAAAAAAGGTTCTCGAAGCGAGCCCCGGGGGAGCCGTTAACCGTGTAAACCTCGGAGGCGACCTTGCCCTCCTCCACAAGAGCGCGCCAAAGGCGCGAACTTCGCCCGCCGGAGAGAACGCCGTCGATAACGT
>SRXB01000437.1 GCA_009724975.1 bacterium
TGGGGCTGGACCCCTTTTCGCGCTACGTGGCCTCCAAAGACGCTGAGGACGAGGAATCTTACATCGAGGGCTCCTACATCGGCATCGGCGTCGAGGTGGCGATGAGGGAGGAGGGGCTTGAGGTCGTCACCCCAATCGAGGGCGGGAGCGCAAAACTCGCCGGAATAGCCTCGGGCGACCTCATAGAGGAGATAAACGGCGATCAGGTGGCCGAAATGGGCTACGACGAGGCGATAGAGAGGCTTAAGGGCCCCGAGGATACGAAAGTCACTCTCGGGGTGAGGCGCGGCCAGTCGCAGGAACTTAAAATCGTTACCCTCACGCGCCGTCGGGTCGAGATGAAGAGCGTTTACCTTCAGGAGGCCCAGGGGGCTTTCATAATCCGCCTCACCTCCTTCCAGCGCTCCACCGCCGAGGAGCTTCGCTCCATGCTTGCGAAAATATCGGCGTCAAGGCCGAAAAGCGGCGTAATAATCGACCTTCGCGACAATCCGGGCGGCCTTATAGACCAGGCGGTTAAGGCGGCGGACCTTTTTTTGAAAAAGGGCAAGATTGTCTACACCAAGGGGCGCGATGAGCGCGAAAACGCCCTTTATCTGGCCCGCGACGACAAAAGCGAGCCCTCCTGGCCGCTCCTTGCGCTCGTGAACCGAGGTTCCGCCAGCGCGGCGGAACTTTTTTCGGGGGCGCTGAAGGACAGGGGGCGGGCGCTGGTGGCTGGCGAGCGCACTTTCGGCAAGGGAAGCGTTCAGTCGATTATTGATCTCTCCGACGGAGGCTTTCTTCGCATCACAACGGCTCTTTACTACACGCCCTCCGGCGTCTCCATCCACAAAAACGGCATCGCGCCGGACGTTGAGCTCAAAGCCTCCCCCGCCGAGCTGAAAGATTTCGCCGAGAGGTCTGAAAGCGCCTTTACCGGCTATGACCTTGAAAAGGACGGGCAGTTGAAGGCGGCCCTTGCGCTTCTTGCCTCGGGAAAATGCCCAAAAAGCGAGAAGGAAGCCGAATAATGGCCGCTAAAAAGGGAAAGAAAGCGCCTCCCAGGGCCAAAAAGCATAAAAAAGGCGGTTGCCTTTTAAAGGGGCTCTTGCTCTTGCTCCTTCTGGGGGCGGCTCTTTGGTTTTCCTTCGATTATCTAAGGGGATTTTACCTTGCTCACATCACCGAGTCGGTCGAGGAGGTGGTGGGGACCCTTGATGAGGACGGGGTTACGGTGCGCGTCGCCAACGAAAAGACCGCCGAGGGGATTTTGGACGACCTTAAGGCCATCCAGCTCCGTTCGCTGGGGCTTTTCTCGGTCAAAACCGACAAGAAGAGGGAGCGGCGGATAACCGGCTCGCTTCGGCTGGACAAGGACCACTACTCCTTCACCATAATCTTCCTCAAGGGGGTGGAGTATTCAGGCGCGCCGAAGCTGGCCGTCATTATCGACGACATGGGGCAAAATTCCAGCCGCGACGAGGGGTTCATCAACCT
>SRXB01000119.1 GCA_009724975.1 bacterium
GGTGCTGGGCAACCACGAAAGCTACGCGGGGCTGGGGAACAGCCTCGATTTTCTGGATAAAAGCGGTTTTAGGCTCCTGCGCGACGAAAGCGTGACCTCCGGCGGGGCGGTGAATATCGCGGGCGTTGACGACAGCCATAAAAACGAGGATGAAAAAGCCCTTTCGTCGTCTCAGACCGGCCTTTACACCATTCTCCTCAAGCATAAGCCCCTTGTGGACCCAAAGGCCGCCGCCATTTTCGACCTCCAACTCTCCGGCCATACCCACCGAGGCCAGATTTTCCCCTTCAACTTCCTCTCGGGACTCAATTTCCCTATGCAAAACGGCCTTTACCGCCTTGAGGGCGGGGCCAGCCTCTACACCAGCCGAGGAACGGGGACCTGGGGGCCGCCGATGCGGGTTTTTTCCCCGCCGGAGGTGACGATAATCGACATTGTGAGGGAAAAGTGAGCGTTTTTTGTTGTTTTTCAAGAAAGAGAGCCGCCGTCGCGGCCCTTCTGCTTTTTCCTCTCCCCGCCTTCGCCGCCGAGCCGCTTGAAGGCGCGCAAAAGCCCTATTACATGTGGTTTTGGGATGATTCCGGCAAGATGCTCTCCTCTCCGGCGAGAGGAGACGGCGGTTACTGGGGGCGATTCGCCGCGACGCTGGCGGTGGCCGGAGCCCTTTACGCCAACGACGAGGAGATTGCCCGTAAAATCACCGCCGATAAGGACGGGCGCAAAGACGAGTTCGCCAAGTGGGGCGAGAGGATGGGGAACGGCGCATATATTTTGCCCGCCCTCGCGCTGACTTACGCGGGCGGGTGGGCCGCCGGAAGCGACTCGGCCATGGATACCGCCAAATTGGCCTTTGAGTCGGCGGTTTTGTCCGCCGCGGCTGTGCAGGTGGTCAAACTTTCCGCCCACAGGCACCGGCCCAATGACGGGGACGGAGCCTACCAGTGGGACGGGCCGGATTTTCTCGACAACAACCGCGATTCTTTCCCTTCCGGCCACTCGGCGGGGATTTTCTCGGTCGCTTCGGTGATAGCGGGGCGTTACGGCGAGGAAAACCCGTGGGTTGCGCCGCTGGTCTATTCCTTGGCGGCCATAACGCCTCTTTCAAGGGTTTATGACGAGAAGCACTGGGCCTCGGACGCCTTCATGGGATCGGCCATCGGCTACTTCACCGGCAAGGCGCTGGTTTCGTACCACGGGGGCGGGGCTCTCTCCATACATCCGGCCTATTCCGAGGAGGGGCCGATGCTCGCCTTCACCTACAATTTCCGGTAGCCCGAAAAAAGGCGCAAAAAAACCGGCCATCTTTATAGGTGGCCGGTTTTTTCGTTTTAAAGAAGCGGCCCGCCGGTGTTGTTCGCCAGGAAGGGGAAGGCGGGCCGCTGGGGGGAGTATGGTCAGTTGTTGGAGGAGGCGATGACGTCCACCGTCATCTCCTTGCCCTCAAGCCCTCTCGGTACGTCCTTCGCAAGCGCCCAGACTATGCGCCTGTTGGAGCCCGGCTCCACGCGCTTTCCTATGTCGCCGCTCACGTGGGTGGGCGTTATGGCGTTTCCCCCCTCGCCCTCGACGTTCAGGCTTATCTGGGCGGGTATAGGACCTTCGAGATCGTAATAGACGATGACGCTGGAGCCGCGCACCACAAGGCGCAGGTTCGTCACGGTGAAGTTCGCCTGCTTTTGCTGGGCGGAATCGAGGAGCCAGACTATGGTGGAGTTCTCCTCGTTGCCCCTCTTCGCCATCTCAAGGGCGTTCATCCCGAGGTGGTCGACCGCGAAGGAGTTGGCGCCGGACTTAAGAAGGAGCCATGCGACAGTCTCGAATTTCTTGACTGCGGCCTCCATCAGGGGGGTCCTGCCGTGCACGTCGGCGTGGTTTACGTCGGCGCCCTTGTCGATGAGAAGCTGCGAGAGCCGAAAGGCGTCACGCTCGCTTGTGGAGTCGTTGTCGGCCAGAGTAAGGGTGAGGAGGAGTGCGCGCCCCAAGGTCTGGTCGTTGAAGGCGTAGGTGTGGAGAAGGTCTTCCGCCTCCTTGACCTGCCCCTTGGTCACGTAGGCCAAAAGCTGGTTTCCCGCCACATAGTCATTTTCCGCGAAAGCGCTCCCCGCGAAGAACATGGCAAGGACAATACCGACAATCGCCAGAGCCAGCTTTCTCATGATTCCCCTCAACTTTCCTTCGGCCTTTGAAATCGGCCAAGCAAATCACACGCCCTTGATTTATTTTTATCGCCGCCTTTTAAAAAAACAAGGGGGTCGAGCAAAAAATAAATGGCGTTTTAGAAAATAAATTTTCTTTGAAACGGCCTGGGATTTTCGGGCGGCGGGGAGGTTGTCAGTAAGAGCGCAGAATCGTTAGGAGTTCCGCGCGGGAATCGACCGAGAGCTTTAAAAAGGCGGATTTTAGGTGGGACTTTACAGTGTGGAGACTGAGGAAGAGGTCTTCGGCAATCTGTGCGTTGGATTTGCCGGTGAGGAAAAAGGCCCTGAGGATTTCGGCCTCTCTTTTCGTAAGGGAATACTCGCTTGAGAGCCTCGCCCAGTCCGGCTCGGCGTGGCCCAGACCAGCTTTTTGCGAGACGCGTTCGACGGCGTGGCCGAATTCCTCAAGGGTGAAGGGTTTTTTCAAAAAATCCGCCGCGCCGTTTCGCAGGCACTTTACAGCGGCCTCAAGGGTGGCGTGGCCGGTGATGACGATTACCTTCGGCGGATTTTCACGTTTGCCGAGCTCTTCAATAAGGCGGTGGCCGTCCATTTTGGGCATCTGCAGGTCGGTGACGATGAGGTCGAACCTTTGGGAGAGCGCCGTTTCAAGGCCGCTTTCGCCGTCCCTGGCGGTGACGGCCTCCCACCCAAGCCTTTTGGCCTCGGCGCAAAGGCGCACCAGTATCGCCAGATCGTCGTCGATGAGAAGAATCTTCTTTTTTGGGTTTTCCACTGGCGCTCCGGCGGGGAGAGGTCAAGGTTTGAGGGAACTTTACGGCAGGGCGGGCAAAAAGGTCAAGAGAGGCGCTTGAAACGGCCTTTGGGTTGGAATATAAGGGTTAGTCTTCGGGAAAATCATTTTTTTAAAGAGAGTGTGGAGCAGTGACCCAGCCGGTTTTTTTCGGCCCGCTCATAATGGCGCCAATGGCCGGCATAACGGGGCTGCCTTTCCGGCAAAGGCTCCGACGCTGGGGTTGCGGGTGCCTCTTCACCGAGATGGTGAGCGCCTCGGCCCTCGTGCGGCGTCACCGCGCCACCATGAGAATGGCCGACCCGCCCGACCGGGACGGTTCGCTGGCCCTGCAGCTTTTCGGGGCCAAGGCCGACGAGCTTTACGCCGCCGCGCGCATCGCCGCCGACCTCGGATGGGAACGCCTTGACCTCAACATGGGCTGTCCGGTGAAAAAGGTGGTCTCCTCCGGCGCGGGCAGCGCCCTCATGCGCGATCTGGGCAACGCGGCCCGCTGCGTGGGGGCGATGAGGCGCGGCTTTGGCGGCGGAATCTTCACCGTGAAGATGCGCTCGGGCTGGTGCCAGGCCGAGGAGAATTTCCTTGAGGCGGCGAAGGTGGCCGAGGGGGAGGGGGCCGACGGCATAATTCTCCACCCGCGCTTCAAGAGCCAGGGCTATTCGGGCAACGCCGATTGGGGCAAAATAGCTCTTCTCGCCGCGTCGACACAACTTCCGGTGGCCGGAAGCGGAGATGTGAGGAGCGCCGCCGAGGCCGTGCGCCGTATCGCGGAATGCGGCATAGCGGCGGTGATGATAGGCAGGGCGGCTCTTTCGCGCCCCTGGATTTTCCGCGACGCGGCAAGGCTAATGGAGGGTCTTCCCCCCCTTGGCGAACCCTCGTCGAGGGAGATTGCGGATGACCTTTTGTTGCAGTACGATGATCTGGCCGCCGAGCGCGGCAAGCACGTCGCGGTGAGCGACATAAAGAAGTTCGCCGCGTGGGCGATGAGGGATTTCGAGCACTCCTCCCTCGCCCGCAAGGCCGTAATGGAGATAAAGGACCCCGAGGCGATGCGGCGGGCCATTATGAGTTTCGGGGACGGAACCCTGGATTTTGCTTATGGGGGCGGTGACGGGTGATGGAAGCGGGAAATATTGACAGCAATGGCGGCCAGACGGGGTTGCCCTCGGCGGCGGTGGTCAGCAAAAGCCCCCTTATGCGCAAGCGTATAGGAGTGATTCTGGCCCAGGCAGGATTCGCCGCCGTGGAGTCGTCGGGAACCACCTCCTTCGTGCGCCAGAAGCGCCAGCGCCCCTACGTTGTGACCTTTCTCGATGTCAGGGGGGCCGGAGGGTGCGACCGCGCCGCCAAATGTTTCGAGGCTCGCCCGGGCGAACGCTATGTGCTTATCTCGGAATCGCGCGCGACCAGGCCAAGCGGAAACGGCAGGTGCCAGAGCTATGGTTGCGTTCAGGAATCCTTCACGACGCAGGACATTCTCGACTGGGCGGCAAGGGCCGCCGCCGAGGAGCGGCTTTCTCAGGGCGAGCAGCCGCTGGAGGATCTTCTTTTGGAGAAATTCCGCTCTTTTTCCCACCAGATGGGCAACGCATCCATGACCAACCTTCACGGACTGGTGATGGAACGCGTGGAGCGGCCTCTATTTCGCGCGGTCCTTGAGTGGACCGGGGGCAACCAGTCGCGGGCATCGGAGATTCTGGGAATCCACCGCAACACCCTAAGGGCGCGCCTCAAGGCGCTGGGGCTTGAAAAATGAAAAAGCTCCTCCTTTGCCCCCTCGCCCCGGCCATTTTGGCCCTTATCTTCTCCGCCAGCCCCTCCCGCGCCATCTCGATCCAGGAGATGCAGCGGTGCGCCTCCATCCCGAGCGACGCGATAAGGCTTTACTGCTACGACAACCTTTCGCGAAAATCGGGGATACCGACCGCCAGGGCCGTGGTCGACTTCACCACAACCCAGTCGGACTACGGCAAATGGGTTTCCCGCACCGAGGCTGGAAAGGGGGGCGGAGCCCCGGCGGTCTTCGCAATCACCTTCGCCGAAAACTACGAACACTCGCCGAACTCGGGTGTCGAAGTGAGGCCCTTGCTGGTTGTAAGGTGCTATCAGGAGATAACCGATTTCTTCGTCTACTTTCCGGAAGTCTCCAAATCCCCCTCGGAGGTCCTGCTTGCGGAAAACCTCTACGTCAACCCCCTTTCCAGAAGGCCGGAAGCCTCAAAAGACCTTATCGTCATCGGGGAAAACACCTCGCGCCCCGAGGGGAGAGACGGCAGGGCGCGGCTGATCCTCAGCCAGCAGCGCACCATAGACCTCACCATGAGGCCGTCCGAAAACGGCGAGGCGTGGTTCTTTGAGAATCCGGTCTCGATAGTCAGCCAGCTCAAGTCCTCGCAAAAACTAGTCTTTACCGGACTCGGGGGGATGCCCCAGAGTGTCCTTAATTTCTCTCTCGATGGTATGATAGACGCACTCGGTCCGGTGCGCTCCAGCTGCTCCTGGTAAAAACCTTTCCAAAGCCTATTTTCTCTAGGTTTTCTTGACACTTTCGCCGCCCTTGCGTAGTATCTTCCCTTTAAAGGAAGTGGGAGGATATGGCCTCGTTCTCGGATAAAGTCAAAACCGTGACTTCGCTGGAAACGCGCCTTGGAAAGCCGGCTCTCGGGCTTTACGGCATCCTGGCGCTGGCGGCTGTCTGCGCCGTCGCAGCAGTTTTGGCCGGTCCGGGGATCAAGGTCGGGCCCCTCCTCTACCAGGAGGGGGAGATTGCCGAGAAATCGGTGAGGGCCCAGCAGGATTTCCTCCTCACCGACGACGAAGCCACACAGAGAATCCGTGCCGAGGCTCCTCTTAAGGCCCCGACGGTCTTCGACCTCAACCCCGCTGCAGCAGAGCAGTCCCTCCAGGCCCTGGCCGAATCCCTCTCCGTAGCCTATGAACCCGAAGTCAAAGGGCAGGGCGGAGCCGAACAGCTTACCGTTCCGCAAAAAATTTCCAAGGCGCTGAAAGATCGCTGGTCGCTCTCCATTTCCGGTGACCTCGCAAGAGATCTGGCTAAGGAGGAGGGCAAGAAAGAGATTTACCGCCTCGTGGGCGAGAACCTGCGCCCCTACTACGAGCGCGGTGTCGCCGCCAACCGCGATCTTCTGCTCAGGGAGAGCGCTGGTCTTGGCGCGATTGTGGTTAGAGACCTCTCCTCCGGCGCGGAAAAGGCCGTCGCCGAGGTGTCCTTCGCCCTTGATTTCGAAACCGCCCGCGCCGAGCTTTACGGGGCGAGGCAAGGGGTGGTCACCAACCAGGAAAGGCTTGGCAGGGCGCTCGCCGCCGAGCTTTTAACCCCCAACTTCTCCCTTAATCGGGAAGAGAGCGCCGCGCGCAAAAAAGCCGCCTCTGAATCGACAGGGCCTGTCTATTACCAGGTCCGCAAGGGTGAGACCATTGTCCGCGAAGGGGACATAGTCACCGGCGCACAGGCTAAAAAGCTCGCGCAGATGGCGCAAAAGACAACCTCCGGCTCCCTTCT
>SRXB01000120.1 GCA_009724975.1 bacterium
TGGCCTTGGCGTGCAAAAAGACATGATAAAGGGCTACATGTGGCTAGAACTGGCCGCCCAGTCCACCGTGGAGGCTATAAAGGCCCCCCAGAAGGGCGACTGGTCCGACATGCCCGGAATCCTCTACTCCAAAGGCCTTTTGCTAGACAACATCCTCTCCATGAAAAGCCAGACCGGCCAGCTCATGAGCAAGGCGCAGATGGAAAAGGCGGAAAAGCTCGCCGCCGAGTGGAGAAAATCCAGAAAATAGCACCCCTGCTGGTCTTTTGATTCAATTTTCGAGGGAGAACCGAACTTGTTCAGGAAAATCTACCTGGAATTCGTCTGGAACAACATAAAAAGCGGCCGCATACTCTGGCTCATCTCGCTGGGGTTCAAATATCTGGCCACCTACCTTTCGATGCTGGTGGGCCGCCCCCTTTGCGGCCCGATTCTCGGCACCCTCGTCACCAACTACACCTGCAACCTCGACTGCCTCATGTGCGACCTTCCGCACCGCACCGCCGAACTTCGCAAGGCGGGCGGCAAAGAGCTTGACACGGCGGGGATGAAGGATGTGATGGACCAGATGAAGGGGCTGGGCATCCTAGGCATCGGCTTCACCGGCGGAGAGCCGCTGATACGGCCCGACATCTTCGAGCTTTTGTCCTACGCCAAGAAGATAGGGATGATAACCCACCTGAACACCAACGGGACCCTCCTCGACGAGGAGCGGGGCCGCAAGGTGATAGAGGCTGGCGTCGATTCCCTCAACATCTCCATAGACGGCGCCACCGCCGAAACCCACGACTCCATAAGAAGCGTCCCCGGCTCCTTTGAAAAGTCTATAAAAGCCCTGAAGATGATGGACAAGCTGCGCAAGGAGATGGGGCGCGGGCCAAGGCTCAAGGCGGTCTGCGTAGTTCAGGAAAAGAACGTGGACGAAGTGGAGGAGCTTCTTCGCGCCGCACCCTCCTGGGGAGTGGACGTGGTGGAGTGCATACCGAGGCAGGAATTCACCAAGGAAGACTCCGCCAAACTTCCCCATGAGGTTCTCGAAAAGCTCAAAAAGAGCGGCGACGCCCTCACCAAGCTGAAAAAAGAGGGCGCGCCCATAGAAAACTCTCAAGGCATGATACGCCTCTTCAAGCCCACCTTCGAGGGCAAGCCCTCGCCCCTTAAGTGCTACGCGGGATACAACTCGCTAACCGTAGACTCCTTCGGCGAGATCTACGTCTGCGTACCCTACATGAACTGGAACATGACCGAGGGGAATATCGCCAAAACCGACCTTAAGACCTTCTGGAAGTCTTCCGGGTTCCAAAAGCGCAGGAAAGCCGTCGAGGCGTGCCGCCGCTGCACCCTGAACTGCCAGGCGGAGCTCAACATCCTCTTCCAGCCCTGGTTTAAAACTTAAAGAATCTTCAGGATTTTCGGGGCAGGGGCCTTAAAAGGCTTTTGCCGAGCGCGGGAAAGGTCTCGCAGGGGGTCCAGCAGTTGGGGCATTGCCCCCTGGACGCCTTGCGGTAGGCCTCCACGGTCTTCGGGCTCTCCCAGAATCTTTTGAGGCTAAGGCCGAAATCCCTGATATTCCCCAGCTTCTCGTCCCAGATGGTGCATGGGAACAAATCACCCTCGTTGGTGAGGAAAACCGTGGCCGAGAGGGCCGCGCAGGGTATCGGCGACTTGCCGGTGGCCAGATAGGGAGATACTCCTTGCGCGTAGCGCTTCTCAAAGAGCGCCAGCGGCGAGAGGCTGTGCTTTCTAAGGGCCGCGAGGCGGGCGAACTCCGCCGCCACCTTAGACATTTCGGGCTGTGCCGCCTTTTCGTTGCCGTAATAGTGTGGCGAACAGTGGGGGATGTTGAAGTGGAAATCCTCGATTGAAATCTTTGGATAAAAGGGGCGAAGCTCGTCCAGCGTCTCCTCGAAAAGACCGATATTGGCCTCCGAGAAGGTCATCCCGAAATAAACCGCCAGCCCTCCGGTCTTTTTAAGCTCCACAAAGGTCTTAACAGCCGAGTCGAAAGTTCCCTCAAGGCCGCGCAGGCGGTCGTGGAGGGCCTTTGGCCCGTCGAGGCTTATCGTCACCACAAGGCTGGCCTTCGTGCGCTCCTTTATGAATTTCGCCGCCTCCACGGCCCGTTCCGGATAGGTTCCGTTGGTGGGAAAGTGGAGGTAGACAAGGTCGGGACAGCTCTCGATAATTATTTCAAAGACTTCGAGAATGTCCTCGCGCATGAAAATCTCGCCGCCCGTGACGTCTATCCACGAAAGGGAGCCGTTAAGCCGGAAAAACTCGCGGATCTCGTCAAGGGTCATCTCAGAGGTCTTCTTGGTCCAGATAAAGCAGTTTCTGCAACGGCAATTGCACCTGCCGGTGACCACGAAGTTCAGCTTATAGGGGAAGGGGAGCCTTCCGAAAGCCGAGAAGAGGACCTTTTTGGCTAGCTTGGCGGTGGGGATGAGCTTCATTGCCTGTTTTTCTTGAAGGCGGGGAGGATTTTTCCCTCATTGTCGAAGTATTTATTCTCAATGGCCCCGAAAACGTCGTTAACGCCAATTGAGAGCATGCACTTGGGATTTTTGCAGTCGGAGAGCTTGCGGTTGGTGTTGGTGAGGCAGGGGCTGCATTCCTGCTTGTTGTAGAAGACGAGGTCGTCTTCGCCAACGGGGCCGTAGAGGAAGGGCGTATTGGGGCCGAAAAGCCCTATCACCGGAGTTCCCATCGCCGAGGCTACGTGGACTGTGGCGGTGTCGTTGGAAACGACGAACTCCGCCATTTTGCAAAGCGCCGCCAGCCCCTTGAGTGAGAGCTTGCCGGTTGAATCGAGCGCCGCTCCCCCGCTCAGGCTGACCACTTGCGAAGTTATCTCAGCCTCGTTTGGTACGCCGGTCAATATCACCTTGGCGCCGAATCTTTCGCTAACAAGTCTGGTCAGGGCGGCGAAGCGGTCCGGGGGCCAGCGCCGTATTGTGAGGTTGCTGGAGGAACCGGGGTGCATGAGGAAAAGAGGCTCTTCGGGCTTTACGCCGAAATCCGCCAGAAGTTTTCGCGCCTGCCCTTCCTGCTCGGGGGTGCAGTCAATCTCGCGCTCCACCGGCTCGGCGCTGGCTCCCACAGCCTCGGCCAGCCGCATGAAGATTCGCCACATGTGGGCGTCCTCCACGTAATCGACCGCAGTGGTGTAAATGCGGGTGCGATCGGGCCCGTGGGCCTTAAAGCCGATGCGTCGCGGAGCGCCGAGCGCCGAGGCGATAAGGGTCGAGATGTTGGCGAACTGCTCAAAATCTATTATAGCGTCGTATCTCTCGCGGCGAAGCTTGGGCATCGTGACGAGGAAGGACCAGAGGAAGACAGGAATGGTTTCCGACTCGAAATAGTAGGCCTTTTCAACGTTTTTGGCGCCGGAGAGGATGCTTTTGTTGGTGTCGAGGGTGAGGAAGTCGATGCGGGAATAGGGGAATTTTCGCTTGATGGCGCGCAGGGCGGGCAAAATCATCACGATGTTGCCTATGCCGTGGAACTTGACCAGCAAAATCTTCTTGGGGGCTTCGCCCGGGCGGGGGTCTTTCTTTTTCGAGAAGAAAAGCAGGACCGGGGCTATCTTCAGCAGAAGATTTCCCAAAAGGCTGTCCAAAAAGCGCGCGAAACGAAGTTCGGAATCTCTTTTCAAACCAACTTACCGCCGACTTCATACTGAAAGATAAACGAATCAAAGAGGTAACATTAAAAAGCCAAAACCGCCAGTATTTTTTGGAATTTAGACCTAAAAACCTTCACCAGGGGTTACTCTCGGCCCTATTTAATTTTCCTTAAGCGACATAAGGCACTTTTCGCAATCGAACTCCACTGCGAACAAAGCCCCGCCGATTTCGACGAAAAGAGGCTTTTCTTCATTTTTCCCGCAAAGGCCCATGGAGCGCCGCAAACAGTGCTTCATCGTCATGAGAGTGGCTTTTGCGCCGGTTTTTCCCCTCTCGAAGGCATCCTCTGCGCTTTCGACCCCGTGTTTTTGGTAAAACCTTTTTGCCGACGCGTTATATACGTTGTGGGAGTAGTCGAGGTTTCTTTGCGGATAGGCGGGTGGAGGCTCGGACTCTTTTCCCCTTACGGGTCTTCGGTATTCTTTTATTCTATTGTTTTCAAGGGCTTTTGCGCAATCCCTGCGAAGTTCGTTTAACTTTCCCGTGGGTATGAAAAAAGGCTTGCTAGCTGCTATCTTCACACCAAGAGCCCCGAAAGGAGTCTCGCCGAGCTTGGAAATCTGGGTTTGAATCGCTTCGGTGGCCCTTGTTGCATCCTTGGCCGGAATTTTTTCGTGATGGAGCTCTTCCGAGGCGGTAATCCCATCTTCGTCGGCAAAGGTGAGGCGAAAGCCGCCGCTTGTCTCCTCGAAAAGGGCGTTGACCGCGATTTTTCGGGTCGCCGTCCTCCCTGAAAGCGTTTTTTCAAATACCTCGTCGTGGTTTCGGAAAAGTTTCGCCCCAGATTCCAGCTTTTCGGGAAAATCGGCGGGGTAAATCGCTTTTCCCTCGACCCTGTTGACCCGAAAGCCGAAAAGTTCGCCTTTTTCGTCAAAGAAGGAGAGGCCGTCGCCGTTGTGAAGCTCATAAGCGGTTTCAACTTCTATTCCAGGTCTTTTAAGGCTCTTTGCCGTTCCTATGAATTCGCCTATGTCCTTTGGGGTGTCAAAGGAAGCCGGTTCGTCCTTTAGCCCGTTCAAAAAGTATTCGGTGAAGCCGCGGTTGAAGGATTTTTTCGGGTCCGGCTCGAAAAAGAAGGTGGATTTGCCGGTTGAGCTTCGTTTTTTGCCTACGGTTCCCTCAAGCAGCGAATCGAGCTCGCGCCGGTAGTGGGCGGTGACGTTTTTCACGTAGCCGAGGTCTTTTAGTCTTCCTTCTATCTTGAAGGAGGTGACTCCGGCGGCCAGCAGTGCCCCGAGATTTTGGGTCTGGTTGAGATCTCGCAGGGAGAGAAGGTGCTTGGGCCCTAATATTAGCTTTTTTTCGGAGTCCAAAAGGGTCATGGGGAGGCGGCAGGGCTGGGCGCACTCGCCCCGGTTGGCGCTGCGACCGCACAGGCGTTGGCTGAGGTAGCAGTTGCCGCTGAAAGAGACGCAGAGCGCCCCGTGAATGAAAACCTCAAGGTTTACGGTGGTTTTTTGCGCTATTTCCCTGATTTGGGGGAGGGAAAGCTCCCTGGCGAGAACCACCTGCGAAAAACCGCATTTTTCGAGGAAGAGGACCTTCTCGGCGTCGCGGTTGTCGCACTGGGTGCTGGCGTGGAGGGCCAGGGGCGGCAAATCGAGCTCAAGAAGGCCCATGTCCTGGATTATCAGCGCGTCCACCCCAGCGTCCCAGGCCTCGCGGGCGATTTTTTCGGCCTGCGGAAGCTCTTCGTCGGTGAGGATTGTGTTGAGGGCGAGGTAAACCCTTGCGTTGAAAAGGTGGGCGTGGCGGGCGAGCTTTTCTATGTCGGAGATGGAGTTGGGGACGGCGGAGCGCGCCCCGAAAGCGGGGCCGCCGATGTAAACCGCGTCGGCGCCGTGGTTTATAGCCTCAACTCCGGCGGCGGCGTCCCTTGCGGGGGCAAGAAGTTCGATTCTCTCGCGCTTGTTTTCCATTCAGGGAGTTTTACCACTTTGACGATGCGCCATAAAGGAGCTTTCAGCTTTTGCGGGCTCTCTTGACCCGTTCAACGAGTTCGTGGAGGGCGCAGAGGAAGGCCGAGCGGTCGCGCTGGGTCATCGGGGGCGGCCCGCCGGTCATCTCGCCCATCTGGCGAAGGCCGTCGAGAAGCTCGCGGGTGGCGAGCGCCGCGCCTATTGATTCCTCGTCGCGCTCCTGCCCCTTGGGGGTGAGGACCAGCGCCCCCTTTTCGATGGCGCGGGCGGCCAGCGGAATGTCGGCGGTGATTACTATGTCGCAGTCACCGGCGTTTTGGGCTATGTAGTCGTCGGCCTCGTCGAAGCGGTTTCCCACCACAACGGGCCGTATTTTCTGGTCGAAGGGGGTCTTCAGGGGACGGTTGGAGATTACGTAAACCACAAGGCCGTGCCTTTGCGCGACCTTGTAGGTTTCATCCTTGACGGGGCAGCCGTCGGCGTCGATGTAGATATCCAGCATCGGCTAGCCTTTTTGCGGCTTTTCCTTTTTCTTGAAGGGCTTTTGCTTGCCGAAGGGCTTTTTGTCCCACTTTTTGGGTTTTGTCCCCTCGGTTTTCTCCGTCCTATCGAATTTGGGGCGCGTCTCGGCTTTTTGCCCCTTTCCGGCGATGGCGGGCTTTATCTCGACGGGCTTGCCGCGAAGGGTGGTGCGCGCCATCTTCTTCAAAACCCCTTCGCCGTAGCGTTGGGGAACCTCTACAAGGGTGTGGCGCTCCATAATCTCTATCGCGCCTATCTCCTTGCCGGGTATGCCGCCTTCGTTGGCCAGCGCCCCGACTACGTCGGAGGGGCGCACTCCCGCCTGCCTTCCGGCGGAGATG
>SRXB01000438.1 GCA_009724975.1 bacterium
TCGCGTATCATCTTGACGATTTTGCGGCTGGTGGTTCCACGCACTATAGAGTCGTCCACCACGACGACGCGCTTTCCCTCAAGGACGCTTTTCACGGCGTTTAGCTTCAGCTTTACTCCGAAGTGCCTTATGGACTGCTCTGGCTCGATGAAGGTGCGCCCCACGTAGTGGTTTCGCATTAGCCCCATCTCGAAGGGTATTCCAGACTGTTCGGAAAAGCCCAGCGCACCCACTATCCCCGAATCGGGGACCGGCACAACCACGTCGGCCTCGACGGGGTTTTCCCTCGCAAGCTCGATGCCGAAGGATTTGCGCACGGGGTAGACCTGGTTGCCGAAGATGTAGGAGTCGGGCCTTGAGAAGTAGATGTATTCGAAGATGCACTGGCGCGGGCGGGTTTCGGGGAAGGGTCTGAAGGACTCCACCCCTTTGCGGCTTATCATCACCATCTCGCCTGGCTCTATCTCGCGTATGAATTCGGCCTCTATGAGGTCCAGCGCGCAGGTTTCGGAGGCGACCACGTAGGCGTCGCGAAGCCTTCCCAGCACCAGCGGACGAAAGCCGAAGGGGTCGCGCACCGCGATGAGGCGGGTTTCGACCATAGCCACAATCGAGTAGGCCCCCTTCACGCGGGAGAGGGCGTCGATGATTCTTTCGTGGAGCTTGACCTTGCGGGAGCGGGCGTAGAGGTGGGCCACCACTTCGGTGTCCATGGTGGACTGGAAGATGGAGCCAGATTCCTCAAGCTCCCTCTTGAGCTGGGCGGCGTTGACGAGGTTGCCGTTGTGCGCGAAGGCGATGGGGCCGTGGGCGCACTCGACGAAGAAGGGCTGGGCGTTCTTGATTACGGAAGAGCCGGTGGTGGAGTAGCGGACGTGGCCTATGGCGTGGACCCCGGGGAGTCTGGACAGGTTCTCTTCGTTGAAGATGTCCGAGACCAGCCCCATCCCGAGGTGGACATTCATCTTCATCCCGTCGGAGGTTACTATGCCGCAACTCTCCTGCCCCCTGTGCTGGAGCTGGTGAAGACCGAGGTAGGCCATGTTTGCGGCCTCTGGGTGGTTGTAGATGCCGAAAACGCCGCACTCTTCGTGGAATTTGTCGAACATTCGCCGTCCTTTTGAACGTTTTCCCTAGCTTTGGGAGATATATTTCGCCGCGTTTTTGTAAAGGGCCAGTCCCTGCCCCTCTTCGGGCAGCTCCTCCCGCGTCCAGCGCGGGTGCTGGGTGCGGTGGACGAAGGCCTCGGGGTGGGGCATTAGGCCGAAGAGCCTGCCGGTGGGGTCGCAAAGGCCTGCTATCGCCCCGATGCTTCCGTTCGGGTTAAAGGGGTACTCCTGCGTAGGCTCTCCCCCAGAGGAAATATACCTCAATGGGACGAGGCTCTTTGCCGTTATCTCGTCCAGTATCTTTTCGGAGCCGGGGACGAACTTGCCTTCGCCGTGTCTCACGGGGAAATATAAGGCTTCCA
>SRXB01000121.1 GCA_009724975.1 bacterium
GGGATGGTCATAACCGAGGTTTTGCCAAAAAGCGCCGCGAAAGAAGCCGGCCTTGAGGAGGGCGACGTCATCCGCAGCGTCAACGACGCCCCGATAGAGAGCGAGGAGGATTTCGGAACCGCCCTTCTCTCGGCAAGCCAGTACCGGCGGGTCGATATGGTAGTGCAGCGCGGCAGGGTCGGTTACCAGATTTCCCTAAGGCCCTGAAATAAGTGGTTAAAAACCCTTGCGACCACGGCGGTTTTTTTATTGTCTTATTTTAGTCATACTAGGCTGGTTTTACCGTTGCTAAAAGATTTTTGTGGTGATAGGCTCGACCCTCGCGCTTTCTCAAAAGGCGTTTTCGGGGAATTTTGAAAACAAGTTTATTTAAGGAGGAATCCTTTATGGGCAGAAGCAAAATTACCGTAGTAGGAGCTGGTTTCGTTGGCGCCACCGCCGCGCACTGGGCCGCCGCCAAGGAGCTTGGCGACGTGGTTCTGGTGGACATCGTCGAGGGGATGCCGCAGGGCAAGGCCCTTGACCTCTTCCAGGCTTCGCCGGTGGAGGGTTTCAACTCAAAGGTAATCGGCACCAACAACTACGCCGACACCGCCGGTTCCGAGGTCGTCATCATCACCGCGGGCATCCCCCGCAAGCCCGGCATGACCCGCGACGACCTCCTCAACACCAACTATAAAATTGTCTCCGGCGTAACCGCCGAGATAGCCAAATACTCGCCCGACGCGGTGATAATCGTCGTCTCCAACCCCCTTGACGCGATGGCCTACGCCGCCCTCAAGACCTCGGGCTTTCCGAAAAACCGCGTGGTCGGCATGGCCGGCGTCCTGGACACCGCCCGCTTTCGCGCCTTCATCTCGATGGAGACGGGAGTAAGCGTGGAAGACATACAGGCCTTCGTTCTGGGCGGCCACGGCGACACCATGGTCCCGCTGGTACGCTACTGCTCGGTCGGCGGCATCCCCCTCTCCAAAATGCTTCCCCAGGATCGCATAGACGCCCTTGTCGAGCGCACCAGAAACGGCGGCGCCGAAATAGTAAACCTCCTAAAGACCGGCAGCGCCTTCTTCGCCCCCTCCGCCTCGGCGGTGCAGATGGCAGAGGCGATTGTCCGCGACCAAAAGCGCATCCTTCCGGCGGCGGCCTACCTTGAGGGCGAATACGGCCAGAATGGCGTATACCTTGGCGTTCCCGTCCTTCTAGGCTCCGGCGGCATCGAGCGCGTCATAGAGATAGACCTCACCGCCGAGGAAAAGGCTGAGCTGGACAAGAGCGCCGAAGCGGTGCGCGAGCTGATAGTCAAACTCCCCGCCTGAAAACAGCCTTAAGCAAGAGGGCCTCAAGCGATGAGAGAAGTAAACGTCAGGGTTATCACCGAGACGGTGAGGGACCTTTCCATCCGCGCCAACGTGGAGCTGGGCAAAGACGTCCTTGACTGTTTCGAGGCGTGCTCAAAAACGGAAGCCAGCGCCACGGGGCGGGCGATCCTCGCCCAGTTCGTGGAAAACGCCAAAATCGCCGTCACCGAGCGCATGCCCCTTTGCCAGGACACAGGCTTCGCGGTCGTTTTCCTCGACATAGGGCAGGAGGTGAGGCTGGTTGGCGGCGACGTCAACGAGGCGGTGCACGAAGGTGTCAGGCAGGGCTACAAGGAGGGCTACCTCCGAAAGTCGATAGTCAAAGACCCCCTGCGCCGCGTCAACACCGGCGACAACACCCCGGCGGTAATCCACGCGCGCATAGTCCCCGGCGACAAAATACACATAACGCTGGCCGCCAAGGGCGGCGGAAGCGAAAACATGAGCGGCATAGCGATGCTTCGCCCCGCCGACGGCATAGAGGGCGTCAAGAAATTCGTGGTAGAGCGGGTGGACAAGGCGGGACCAAACCCCTGTCCTCCCACCATAGTAGGCGTGGGCATCGGCGGCACCTTCGAAATAGCCGCCCTCCTCTCCAAAAAAGCCCTTCTCCGCCCCCTTGGCGAGCGCCACCCCGACCCCTTTTACGCCCAGCTCGAAACCGACCTTCTCGCCGAGATAAACCGCCTGGGCATAGGCCCCATGGGGCTCGGCGGCTCCACCACCAGCCTTGACGTTCACGTGGAATACTTCCCCTGCCATATCGCCAGCCTACCCGTTGCCGTCAACATCCAGTGCCACTCCTCCCGCCACCTCGAAGCGGAAATTTAAGGAGGACGGGAAGATGGAAAACAAAGTCATAAAACTGAAAACACCCATTTCCGAGGAGACGGCCAGAAGCCTTCGGGCCGGAGACCAGGTATTATTGTCCGGTGTGGTCTACTCCGCCCGCGACGCCGCCCATGCCCGCCTCGTGGACCTTGTTAAAAAGGGAGAGCCTCTACCATTCGACCCCTCAGGAGAGGTAATCTATTTCGTTGGGCCTACCCCGCCCCCACCCGGCAAGGTAATAGGCTCATGCGGCCCCACCACCAGCTACCGCATGGACCCTTACAGCCCGATTCTCATTGAAAGGGGTCTTCGCGGGATGATAGGGAAGGGGAAGCGCTCGGAAGAGGTTGTGGGCGCAATGAAGACCCACGGCGCGGTCTATTTCGGCGCAACCGGCGGGGCTGGGGCGCTTATTGCCCGCTCCGTGAGGGAATCAACGGTAGTCGCCTACGAAGACCTCGGCCCCGAGGCGATAAGAAAGTTAGTTGTCGAGGACTTTCCCCTCGTGGTCATCATAGACAGCCTCGGGGACGACCTCTACGCGCGCGGTCGCGCCCAGTACGCCCAAAAATAAGCAGGAGACGCGAATGCTTTTGAAGCTGGACCCCGATAAAGTGCGAAGCGAAGAGATAACGGACGTCGAGGCTATATGCGCCGACAGCGTCTTCAAGTGCTACCAGTGCGGCAAGTGCTCCGCCGCCTGCCCCGCCGCCCCAGAGATGGACATGCTCCCAAACCAGGTGATCCGCTACCTGCAGCTGGGGATGTTCGACAAGATAATGCAGTCCAAAACCCCCTGGATATGCGCCTCCTGCCTCCAGTGCATGACGGTCTGCCCCAAGGGGGTTGACCTCGCCAAAATAATGGAGGCTGTGCGCACTGTCCACCTTCGCAAGGGAGAAGGGGTGCTTGACATGAATAAGTGCGACGAGGACTACAAAAAACGCGCCCCCCAGATAGCCCTCATCTCCGGCCTTAGAAAATTCCAGTCACTGAGCTAGGATTTTTAAAGATGAACTTCAAATATTTCCCCGGCTGCACCCTCTACACCAAGGGAAAGGCCTTCGACGACTCGGGAAAAGCCGCCGCCCAAAAGCTGGGCTTCACCCTTGAGGAACTGCCAGAGTGGACCTGCTGCGGCGCCACCTTCCCGCTGGCCGCCGACAACAACATGGCCCTGCTCTCGCCCTCGCGGGCGCTCATCAACACCAAAAAAGAGGGGGGAGACAAGCTGGTCACCCTCTGCGCGGTCTGCCACAACGTCCTTAAGCGCACCAGCCACGTTCTAAATAGCGACGAGGCCCGCAAAAAGACTGTGACCGCCTTTTTGGAGGAAGATTACGACAACTCGGTAGTGGTCACCCACTACCTTGAGATATTGCGCGACGTGATAGGGTTTCAGGCCGTTTCCGAAAAGGTTCAAAAGCCCCTCGCCGGACTTAAAATCGCCCCGTTTTACGGATGCCTCCTCCTTCGACCCGCCGAGGAGATGAAGATGGACGACCCCGACCGTCCCACCATCTTCGAGAACCTGATAAAGGCCCTTGGCGGCGAGGTGGTCGATTACCCGATGAAGGCCGAGTGCTGCGGGGCTTTCCAGGTTGTTAATTCCGAGGCCACCGCAACCCGCTGCTCGAAGGAAATCCTCGACAGCGCCAAGAAGCGCGGGGCCGACCTCATCGTCACCGCCTGCCCACTTTGCCAGTTCAACCTCGAAGACCGCCAAAAGGAGATAGGGGCTTCGGAGCAGGCCTTCAAGGAGCTTCCGGTCCTTTACTTCACCGAGCTTTTGGCCCTGGCGCTGGGCGGCGGCGAGGAATCAATCGCGACCGACCGCCATTACATCGACCCCATGCCAGTCCTTCGGGCTCGCGGCCTCGTCGGTTAGGCGAAAGGTGCTTTAGCCTTGGCTAACGAGAAGCAAAAAGAGAGGGTGATGGTCATAGGCGGGGGTATAACCGGCATAACCGCCGCCGTTGACCTCGCCGACGCGGGCCACGAGGTTGTGATGGTGGAGCGCCTCCCCTCGGTGGGCGGCAGGATGCTCCAGCTCTCCGAAACCTTCCCGACCCTGGATTGCGCTCAGTGCACCCTCACCCCGCGCACCGTCGAAACGGGGCAGCACCCGCGCATAAAGCTCATCCCCTACGCCGAAGTGGAGGGTTTCGAGGGACAGGCGGGCGATTTCACCGTCAAAATCCGCAAAAAAGCCTCTTATGTGGACTGGTCCAAGTGCACCGGCTGCGGCGCTTGCGAAGAGGGATGCCCGAAGAAGGTGAAGACCAACCCCTTCGAGCGCGGGGTGGGGGTGAAAAAGGCCATCTACACCCTTTCGCCCCAGGCCATACCCAACAAGCCCGTCATCGACGCGGCGAACTGCCGGTGGATAAACACCAAAAAGTGCGGCGTCTGCGCGAAAATATGCCCCGTTGGCGCGATAAACTACGAAATGGCCGATTCCTTCGTCGAGGAGAGGGTTAGCGCCGTCGTCGTCGCCACCGGCTTCGACACGTACCCACTTTCAGCCTTCGGCGAGTACGGCTACGGCGAGCTTCCCGATGTCATCGACCCTCTTGCGATGGAGCGCATGCTCTCGGCCTCCGGCCCCACTGGGGGCCAGGTGAGGCGTCCCTCCGACGGCGAGGTTCCGCAGTCGGTGGTCTTCATCCAGTGCGCCGGCTCCCGCGATCCAGCACACCACAAACCCTACTGCTCGCGCATCTGCTGCATGTACACCGGCAAGCATGCCCGCCTCTACAAGCACAAGGTCCACCACGGCAAGGCCTTCGTCCTTTTCATGGACGTGCGCGCCACCGGAAAGGGCTACGAGGAGTTTATACAGCAGTCCGTAGAGGAGGAGGGGCTCGTCTACCTTCGCGGCAGGGTCTCACGGGTCTATCAGGAGGGCAAAAAGCTTATGGTGGAGGGGGTGGACACCATCGCGGGCCACCCGCTGGAGATTCCGGCTGACCTCGTGGTGCTCGCCTCGGCGATAGTACCCAACGAGGGGCAGGCAAAGCTGGCCCAAATCCTCGGCATCGATGTCGACGCCAACGGCTTTTTGCGCGAGGCTGGCTACAAGACCGCCTCCATGGACACCGTCCGCGAGGGAATCTACATCGCCGGCTGCGCGCAGGGTCCGCGCGACATCGCCGATTCCGCCGCCCACGGCGCGGCCGCGGCTGGGCGGGTGCAGGCGTTTTTGGCAAGGCGCGGGAAAAGCGCCTGATAATGGATACGGGTTTTTAATGGAAAGAATCGGAGTATTCATCTGCTGGTGCGGCTCTAACATCGCCGGAACGGTGAATGTGAACGAGCTGGTGGACCTCCTTTTGGAGGTCCCGGGGGTCGCTCACGCGCAAAATTACATGTACATGTGCTCGGACCCCGGGCAGGAGCTCATAAGAAACGCCATACGCGAAAAAGAGCTCAACCGCGTGGTTGTGGCCTCCTGCTCCCCGCGCATGCACGAGAAGACCTTCCGCAAGGCGGCCCACTCGGTCGGCCTCAATCCCTTTTTGGTCGAGATCGCCAACATCCGCGAACAGTGCTCGTGGGTTCACCAGGGCGACAAGGCCGCCGCCACCCAAAAGGCGATGAACATCATACTGGCCACCATCGGCAAGGTGCGAAAGAACGCCGCCCTTGAATCGATACGAGTACCCCTGACAAGGCGGGCGCTGGTGGTAGGCGCGGGCGTCGCCGGAATGACCGCCGCCATAGAGCTTGGCGAGGCGGGTTACGAGACCTTCCTTGTGGAGCGCGAGACCGAGGTGGGCGGAAAGCTCCGCCACCTTTCCAAAACCTTCCCCTTCCACGAGAGCGCCTCCGAGATACTTAAGGCAAAAGCCGACGCGCTGGCCAAAAATGAGAACGTCCGGCTCATGACCAATTGCGAGCTCAAAGACGTTACGGGCTACGTGGGAAACTTCGATGTAACGCTACGCTCAAACTACGACGGCTCCGAGACGAAAGAGCGCATCGGCGCGATAGTGCTCGCCAACGGCTACGACCTCTACCCCGTCAAGGCTATGGGAGAGTACGGCGCGGGCGAGGTGGAGGACGTCGTCGATTCGCTCACCTTCGAGCGCCTTTTGAAAGAGAGCATGGAGGCGGGCGCGCCGGTCAAAAGGCCCTCGGACGGCAGGGCGATCCAAAGCGCAGTCTTCATCCAGTGCTCCGGCTCCCGCGACCCCGCGCACCACAAGCCTTACTGCTCAAGGGTCTGCTGCCTCTACACCTCCAAGCAGTCAAAGCTCCTTTGCCAGCAAAATTCCG